>NZ_PEIG01000016.1 GCF_002749975.1 Gloeocapsopsis sp. IPPAS B-1203
CTGCTATAAATGCGATGATGAAGCAGGTTGTTGCTGCTAAGAGGGTTGGGATCATCAATACTCCAAACCAGCCTACGTATAGCCGATTATCTGTTGATGTTACCCAGTTGCAAAACCGCTCCCACAATGATGCGCTTTCGCGTCTTTGTAGAGTTGTTGTCATATCTATGATTGCTTTTTGTCGTTATCTAAACCCAAAAAGGGTAGGAATATTTCCTTATTTATTAGCTTAAATGCTTCATTGAGATTTGTAAATCTTTTAAATATAAGCTTTCCTTATGAAAAATATTTATTTTTCTTTTAGGGTTAGCTGATTGCAAAGCGAGTTAGTAGAGATATTTGGTGAGTTCGTAACTAGGGGTTGTTAGCCCCGAATAAAAAACTGTGGAGTCTGGTTAATAACTAGTTGTGTTGACTACATCAGCCAGGAGGCCAATTCATATGCCTTCCACCTAAAATATGGAGGTGTAAATGATACACCGTTTGACCGCCATCGGGTCCAGTGTTGATGACTACACGATAACCATTTTCTAGCCCCGCTTGCTGTGCGACACGCTTTGCTGTTAGTAGCAGATGTCCCATCAATGCATGATCTTTTGATTCAGCATCGGCTAATTTTGCGATCGGTTCTTTAGGAATAACAAGGATGTGTACTGGGGCTTGCGGATTAACATCCTTAAAAGCAAGTGCTAGGTCGTCTTCATAAACGATATCAGCGGGGATTTCTCGCCGGATAATTCTGCTGAAAATAGTTTCTGTGATTTCACTCATACTGATCTACGTTTAATTCTGCTAGAGATTTAAAGGGTTATTGTTCTGGAATAAATAGTACTAATGTTAGCGCGGGTTTGGAGTGCATCAATTGTCGGTATTGATGCTTTGAAGGTGGGTGTAGAAATCGATGTAGCTGGTGGATTACCAGGAATTGTTGTTGTAGGACTACCTGACACAGCAGTACAAGAATCACGCGAAAGAGTGAAAACAGCGCTCAAGAATGCTGGATATGCTTTTCCCATGCGTAAAATTGTGATTAACTTAACACCTGCTGATGTGCGCAAAGAAGGACCAAGTTTTGATTTACCAATTAGTGTTGGTATTTTAGCGGCGTCAGAGCAGATTAGCGCTCAACTATTAGGAGATTATCTATTTCTAGGTGAAGTTTCGCTTGATGGTTCGCTACGCCCTATTGCTGGAGTATTACCTATTGCGGCTGCTGCACATAAATTAGGCATTGCAGGTTTGGTTGTTCCTGCCGATAATGCTCAAGAAGCTGCACTAATCAAAAATTTGGCAGTATATGGTTTTAAGCATTTATCTGAAGTTTCTCATTTTCTAAATAATCCAGAGCGATATCAACCAGTGCAGAGCAATATACAGCAGTTGAGTAAGACGCGCTCGTACAGTGGGGATTTAAAAGACGTCAAAGGTCAAGCTCATGCACGCAGGGCATTAGAAATTGCCGCCGCAGGAGGACACAACTTAATTTTTGTAGGACCTCCAGGTAGTGGAAAAACAATGCTAGCTCGCCGTTTATCAGGGATTTTACCACCTTTGAGTTTTGCTGAAGCTTTGGAAGCAACACAAATTTACTCAGTCGCTGGATTACTAAAAAATCATGGTTCTTTGGTAAACGATCGCCCTTTTCGGAGTCCACATCATTCGGCTTCTGGTCCCTCACTTGTCGGTGGTGGTAGCTTTCCCCGCCCTGGAGAAATTTCACTAGCGCATCATGGTGTCCTGTTCTTAGATGAACTAACAGAATTTAAACGTGATGTCTTAGAATTCTTGCGCCAGCCGCTTGAAGATGGCTATGTGACTGTATCGCGGACGAGGCAATCTGTCGTTTTTCCAGCACAGTTTACTCTAGTTGCGAGTACAAATCCTTGTCCGTGTGGTTATTATGGCGACTCAATTCAACCATGTACCTGTTCGCCACGACAAAGAGAGCAGTATTGGGCAAAACTTTCGGGTCCATTGATGGATCGCATTGATTTACAAGTTGCTGTAAATCGCTTGAAACCAGAAGAAATTACGCAGCAGTCTACTGGAGAAAATTCAGATAGTGTGAGACAAAGAGTACAAGCTGCACGGAACCGCGCACTACAACGCTTCGATTCAGAAATTCGTTGTAATGCTGCTATGCAAAGTAGCCATCTGAAAACTTGGTGTCAGTTAGATGCAACTACATCTACTTTACTTGAAGGAGCAATTAGAAAATTAGGCTTATCCGCACGAGCAAGCGATCGCATCCTCAAAGTTGCTCGTACGATCGCTGACTTGGCTGGCGATGAGAATTTGCAAGTTCATCATGTTGCTGAAGCAATTCAGTATCGTACTATTGATAGAATGCAGTGAATTATTATTAACACAACTCCATATGTATAAATCGGCTCTCTCATCCTAAATCCTGGATTCGCCCCGTTACCCAATTCTAGAGATAAAATCGAACTTAAGAGTGTGGGTTCATCACACTTCGTTTAGGGAGTCGCAGGGAGTCTGCAATTCTTACAATGAAAACGGATGTGAGTGGGTTGGATTCCTGCAAGCTTACACTATTTAGCGACTGTTCGGCGAACATTGTGTGAGATAAATCAATGCTTCGTGTTGCTTGGTCGAGATTGATAGCGCGGCGATTCTGCATAAATTCTCTAGAGTCTGGCTTTTCCCAAATAGGTTGTATGCGCAGTAATACGATACGTTATCTCTGTACAAAAATGATGCCAAAACAATTGATAAATTGGCATGACCAAATGTAGTGACCTACAACTAAGTAAAGTTTGAGCCATTTGATTTAAGCACTTAAGTTAGAAGCTACAGCAAAAACTGTAGCTATTGAGCAGACAATTAAGTAAAAACTCAGAATAAACACTTAAGGCTAGCTAGCACGCTGATGTAGCCAGGAGACTAGTTGTGCCATTTGTTTTTTTAACTGATTAATTTCTGCTTGCATTTTTGTAACTTTTTCAGTTAGAATTTCCAGCTCACTTGTCTTTGTATCTTCTATGGAAGCTTGTATAACAGTAGTATTGCTAGTAACTGATTTACGTGGCAGCTTTGCTTTGTACATTGCTGACTTAATTGCTGCAATTAATTCTTTTTGTTCAAAAGGCTTAGAGACAAACTCAAAATATTCAAAAGGTTCCTGAATTTTCTCTATGACTTCTTCCTTACGTCCAGACATTAAAACAAGAGGGATTTTTTGCCAAGTATTATTTTGTTGAATTTGTTGAAAAACTTCCCATCCACTCAGTTTTGGTAAAAGAAAATCTAGCATGATTAAGCTGAGAGATTCTTGAGATATGAGTTTTATTCCTTCAACACCATCCCTAGCTTCTAAAATCTCAAAATTGCCAGGAGGTAACATTTCTTTAACTCGTGCTCTGATAACTCGGCTATCATCAATAACGAGTATTTTATTACTTGCCACAACGACGACTCCCTTAAAATAAAATTAATGCATAATAAATTTTCCATGTAATTACAATTACACGGTATCCAAACAATGAATGATAAATACTATCAGCGTTTTTTGCTAATACTAAGAAAGTAGATTAATAATTTGTGTACTTGTCCCTATTTGTTGCTTGTGCTTAACAGTGCTAACCTTGGAATATAGAAGTTGCCAGGATGACATTTCTCCTATAATTTATAACGATGACCTTATAGAATAAAATTAACGCTGCTACCGATCTCAGTCCAAGAGAAATTTTACTGATAACTACACTAAGGCTATTTTCAGTAAATTGAGGATTTAAGTAAAACTACGGTAGTCATGAGTACACTTGATTGAAATCTGCAAATTTGTCTACTGAAAAATGCAGTATTAGTCGAGTGTAGGTGTAGGTCGCAAGCAACATTTCGGAGATAACCTAGTTGTGTAGGAGATTACTTAAACTAAGTTGCTAAATTTTAGCTTATGACTAAGCCTGCTTCTAAACGCAATCTTGAACTTACAGTACCAACATGGGTACGCCGTTCGATCGGAAAAGCGAGTGAAATATCCACAGTTCAAAAAATTATCAAGCAACGTCAAATTCATACTATTTGCGAAGAAGGTCGCTGTCCTAATCGTGGTGAGTGTTATGCTCAGAAAACGGCATCTTTTCTCTTGATGGGACCAGTTTGCACTAGAGCCTGTGCTTTTTGTCAAGTAGATAAAGGTCATGCACCAATGGCACTAGATCCAGACGAACCGCGCAAGGTAGCAGAAGCTGTACAGTTATTAGGATTGCGTTATGTAGTGCTTACTTCAGTAGCGCGTGATGATTTACCCGATCAAGGTGCAAGTTGGTTTGTCAAAACGATGGAAGCGATTCGTGAAGATAACCCTGAGACACAAATTGAGGTGCTAACAGCAGATTTTTGGGGCGGCCATTCCCAAGAAGCAGGACAACGCGATCGCATTGCTACAGTCGTCAAGGCAAAACCGACGTGTTATAACCACAATATCGAGACAGTCCGTCGCTTACAAGGACCTGTACGCCGTGGCGCCAAGTATGAGCGATCGCTGCAAGTTCTCCAAATTGTTAAAGAAATTGATGCGAGTATTCCTACAAAATCCGGAATAATGCTAGGACACGGCGAAACTGAAGTTGAAGTGATAGAAACCATGACAGACTTGCGCGCAGTAGAGTGCGATCGCCTGACCATTGGTCAATATCTGCGCCCTTCTCTAGAACACCTCCCAGTGCAAAAATACTGGACACCTGAAGAATTTGAGCATTTAGGTGCGATCGCTCGTGAAATTGGGTTTACACACGTTCGTTCTGGTCCTTTAGTACGCAGTTCATATCATGCAGGTACAGAGGGTAGTTAGGTAGGCGGGTAGCGGGTATGAGGGTAGTTATGGAAAAACAGCAATTAAATCTCTCAATCTCTACAACTCGCCTACTCGCCTGCTCTACAACACTCCTACTCTTTCACTAGCCACTCACCCCGGACTTCGTCCCGCTGCGCTAACACCCCTCACCCCTATAAAAATATTTCTAGAGAAATGTACTCAAAGAAACCAATGTTTGGTATTTCTTAGTAAGTTACAACATTAGGAGTTGAATCTTATGACTGCTCAAGCTACCAAAGATGCCACGATTAAGACAGGTAATCCTCCCTATCCATATCGGACTATCATTTCCCTTATCTTACTAGCGGGCAACTTCTTAATCGCTGCAATTTATTTCCGCGTCATTAATCCTTAGTCTACTTAAATTTTGAGGATTAGGGAGCTAGTTTGATCTCAAGTGAGTGTCATTACCGTAAACTAGCGTTGTTAGGTGTTAGAGGGATAACTATCTTTCCGCTAGCGCTTAACCCCTAACCTCATACATTCAGATGGTTCCTTTAAATAAACCTTTGGGACGAATCAGTAGCACCAGAATCATAATTAAAAGTGCTACTCCTTGTTTGTACTGGGAACCGAGAAAAGGCGTGCTGACTTCTTGGGAAATACCAATAATAAAAGCAGCAGCGATCGCACCGTATGGATTACCAATTCCCCCTAAAATTACAGAAGCAAACATTGGTAAAATAAGAAACCAGCCCATGTTAGGGCGTACTGCGGTAATCAAGCCATACATACTACCGCCTAATGCCGTTAAACTGCCAGCAATCACCCAAGTCCAAACTACAACTTGGTCAACATTGATACCAGAAACTCGGGCAAGATCGATGTCATCAGCAACCGCACGCATTGCTTTACCAACTTTTGTATTCTGCAATAAGTAGTGCAATGCCAAAATGACTAGCACTGCTAAACCAAGCACAATAATTTGATTTTGAGGAACTTTAAGACCAAAAATATCTCTTGCAGGAGAAATAGGCAGATTGTAAGCTTGATTGCTACCACCCCAAACAAAGACAATGCCATAGCGCACGAAAAGTGCAAGTCCAATTGAGAGAATAATCAGTGTTGTAGAAGTCGCACGATAAGTACGCATTCGCGACCAAAGTAGCTTTTCTGCTAGTAGCATCGCGGCTATAGTACCAATTGCTCCTATGAAGATAGAAAGCCAAATATTCACTCCTACGGTGTTAACAACGAGCGTGAGATAAGCTCCCAGCGTCATAAAATCTCCGTGAGCAAAATTTGCCAAACGCAGTATTCCATAGGTTAGTGTTAATCCTACTGCAGCTAAAGCAATGATGCTACCTACTGCAATTCCATTGACGATAAGTTGGGCTTGTTGTACGTCCATTTGATTAATTTGCGAGTCGAGTATGAATTGTACTTAAGGAGGCAACAATAATCTATGGTTGTATCATGACTCACATGGAGGCAGACAAGATGCCTACCCCGCGTCTCAATATGTAATTTGGTCAGCCGACTCATCTCATCTGGTTTCATATCACAACTTTCTTGTGGAACATAGATAACAATAAAATAGAAAATTTCCTTCTCCACTCAAGTCACTGAAGCTTAAGTAAGTAAAAAAAAAAGCATTCAGATGATTCAATTGGGAAAATTTGGGGAATACATAATTATGAAGGGTTTGCTTTGCTGACAACTTGAGTTAAATCATGATGGTGTTTCAACCTGATGCGTACCCACTAATTGAGCTTTTTTGAATGGCTTAAAGCTTTATATGCAGCAGTTTAGTACTACTAGAAGGGATACAAGTGGACGCAACACCTATTGAGCAAAAGGTTGCTAGTTCGGAGGTGCTGCAATTTCAGCAGTTGCTTGCTGATTTGTGGCTAGAACGTAGTTTAAACGAGTTACAAAGTCTAATTAATAGCTGCTTAGCTCGTGCTAGGAATAGTCAACAATCTTTACAAGAGTTGGAATCTGAAGTTTTTCAAACACTTGTACGTCAACTTAGCGTTTCTTTCAAAACAAACAAAGTCGCGATCGCACTTCCTCAGGGCTTATCGCCACTTGCTGTTACTCATAACACTGGCGTTGCGGTACTGACTGAACTAGACTATCAAATTTGCTATACTGCCTTATCCACAGATGCGACAACACAATTGCAGCAATCAACAGGAGTATCAAGCAAACACAAATTTTGGCAACTAGAACAAGTCATCTCACTTCAAGATTTACAAAAACTTCAGAATCAAAAGCCCAAATCTGCATGGGTGTTACAAAATGAGCAAGGAGTTGTTGCTTGGTTGACGATCGCCACAGCAGCGTTACCAATGAATGCAACATTTACAGAAAAGTTAAAAAGACAACTTCAGCCGCAATTGATTGAGCGATCGCTGAATGCAACTATGCAAGTTATTGTACAACTGCAGCAATTACAAGCACTAACCGTTAACTATCAGCAATTAAAAATTCAAAATCGCGATCTGTCGCGGACTAACAAGTTAAAAAGCGAATTTTTAGCGAATACAAGTCATGAAATTCGTACTCCTCTCAGTTCAATTCTTG
The DNA here is from genome assembly GCF_002749975.1 of Gloeocapsopsis sp. IPPAS B-1203. Classification (NCBI taxonomy): domain Bacteria; kingdom Bacillati; phylum Cyanobacteriota; class Cyanophyceae; order Chroococcidiopsidales; family Chroococcidiopsidaceae; genus Gloeocapsopsis; species Gloeocapsopsis sp. IPPAS B-1203. Next base: position 7,370 of record NZ_PEIG01000016.1, read on the forward strand.
GTTTTACACATCTTTTAAAAGCACAAGGATACAATCCAGAAAATCATAGACATCAAGAGTATCTCAACATTATTCTGACTAGCGGTCAACACCTTTTAGCATTAATCAATGATATTTTAGATTTATCCAAAATTGAGGCAAATCAGCTAGAAATTGCCAAAGAAACTGTCAATATTCCTGAGCTTTGCCGTAGTGCAATTGGTTTAGTCAAAGAAAAAGCCAGTGACAAAAATCTACAACTGCAACTAGATATTGATCCTAACGCTACTACCTTGGTGGCAGATTCGTTGCGTTTAAAACAGATGCTGTTTAATCTGCTTTCCAATGCCCTCAAGTTTACCAACAAAGGTGCAGTCGGCTTACAGGTTCAACAAAAAGGTGTATTTATCCACTTTACAGTATGGGATACAGGTACAGGAATTGCCCAAGAGAAGCAGTCGCAACTATTTCAGCCTTACGTTCAAATTTCTAACGTCGTTGCTGGGCGTCAAGAAGGAACAGGTTTAGGATTAGCTTTGACGCAGAAACTCGCACAACTTCATGGTGGTTGTGTAGAAGTCCAATCAAGAGTAAATCGCGGTTCAAAATTTACAATTGTTCTTCCTTTAACAGCAGCAGTTGCTAACACTGCAGCCGAGGTACAAAAAGGCGATCGCAATTCTTCAGAAGGCAAGTCGCAAGTCTCTATACAAACAACTGCTCCTCAAATTCCCGCATCCAAAGTTGCTACTGTGATGTTGGTAGAAGATAACTTTCACAACGCTAAGTTGATGACGACGTACTTGCGGAAGTTAGGACACCAAGTTATTTGGGTAAATAGCGCTGCACAGATGTGGGAAGCACTGCCAAAAAAGAAACCAACAGTTATTTTGATGGATGTTCATTTACCTGACGTCGATGGACTAACCTTAATCCAACAGCTACAAGCCAATGAGGAGTATTGTCAAATTCCCGTAATTGCTCAAACCGCAATGGCAATGAAAGGCGATCGCGAAACTTGTCTAGCCGCAGGAGCAATTGATTATATTTCTAAACCGATTGATCTGCAGGCTTTGGCAAGCTTAGTGAACAAGTACAGTGATCCAAATCACTGATATTTTGTGGAGAAAGCCGAACGCTAGTGTGGGGACTAATCTCCTACCTAGACTAAATATTCCATGTCACGTCATTTTAATAGTCTTCGTACCCGCCTTAACTGTCTTGTCCTCCTTGCTGTTTTACCAGGGTTAGGACTCACGTTTTATGCTTACACGAAAGAACTGCAGTTACGCAAGGCTTACATACGGGAGCAGGCCGTATTGTTAACACGGGTTGTCAGTACTCATCATGAACAAGTCATTACCGACACCCAGCAGTTGCTCGCAATTTTAGCACAGCTACCTCAAATTCAAAGTAGTCATAGGATTTGTAGCTCTCTATTGAAAAGTTTACAACAACAGTACCCGCGTTATGCATCTTTGGGAGTTGTACAACGTAGTGGTAACGTGTCGTGCAGTTCTACTCCCAGCCAAAACGTTAACCTTGCAGATCGCTCTTGGATGCGAAATGCTATCCAAAAACAGCAGTTATCTGTGAGTGATTATCAAATTGGTCGCATGACTCGTAAGCCAGTCATTGTTTTTGGCTATCCTGTCATTAATACGACAGATCGACAAGTAGAATCAGTTGTTTTTGCCTCCTTGGATTTAGCGTGGCTCAACCAATTCATTGCTCAAATTAAACTACCACCTAGTACTTCTTTAATTATTGTTGACTTCAAAGGTATCGTCCTTGCGCACTATCCCAAAACTGAATGGGTAGGCAAAGCACCTAACTTGCCAATCATTCAAAAAATTTTGGCACAAGGTAACGGTGTGGTGGAGGTTGTTGATGTCGATGGAATTCCTCGTTTGTATGCCTTTAGTAGCTTGAGTGACTTACCGCAAGTTAACGCTTATATGGGTATTGGGCTTTCTGAAAAGGCTCCGTTTGCCATTGCTGAGCGGAATTTACAACGCAATCTACTGGGGCTAGCCATGATTACTGCTGGTGCGATCGCAATTTTGTGGATTGGGAGTAATGTGTTTATTCTGCATTGGATTAGACGGTTCACATATGCGATTAATCGCTTGGCAGGTGGAGATTTCACAGCCCGTATGACCTTAGAACATATTCCCCAGGAAATGCAACAGCTTGCTAATACGTTCAATAGCATGACAAGATCGCTATCCAGCCAGATTGCACAACGCAATCAAGTTGAGCAAGAACTTAAACAAGCAAATGAGCGCTTTCAACTTGCGACAGCAGCCGTTAACGCGATCATCTACGACTGGGATCTGACTAAAAAGACAATTACTAGAACACAAGGGCTATTTGATGTTCTTGGCTACAGGACAACAGAAGCTGATTCTACTGACGATTGGTGGTTTGAACGCATTCATCCTGACGAGCAAAAGTATGCTCGCAACTACATTGCACAAGTTCTGAAAAGTGCTTGTACTGATTTCTCTTTGGAATATCGCATCCGCAATCGAGATTGTCAGTACATTTATGTCTGGGAAAAAGGGTTGATTGTCCGCAATCCAAATGGCAACGCAGTGCGTGTTGTCGGTAGTATCTTGGACATTACTGAGCGCAAGCAAGCTGAAACTGCACTCAGCCAGATGAATGTTACGTTAGAGCAACAAGTGCAAGAACGAACTGCGCAGCTAGCAGCAACGAACCAAGAACTTGAATCATTTTGCTATTCAGTCTCCCATGACTTACGCGCTCCTTTACGGCACATTACTGGTTTTGCAGAGGCGCTAGCACAGCAACTAGAACGCGATCGCACCGCTGATGTCAAAGTTAATCGTTATATCGAAGCTATCCAAAGTAGTAGCGAACGCATGACGATGTTAATTGATGGCTTACTGACACTTTCTCGCGTAGGTAGAAAGCAATTAGTAGAGCAACCTGTCGAGCTTTATACGTTAGTAGAAACTGCAATTTCTTTAGTAATGAGCCAAGTTGAGGATTCCCCCAGCCGTGCTATAGAGTTTCAGGTGGATCGCTTGCCTACAGTGAGAGGAGATCCAACATTGATTCAACAGATCTTGATTAATTTAATTGATAACGCTGTTAAATTCAGTCGTGATGCACAGCCAGCAATTATCCAAATTGGTTCTTTATCAGATCGTACTTTGTTTGTTAAAGATAACGGTGTTGGGTTTCAAATGGAATATGCCGATCAGCTCTTTAATGCTTTTCAACGCCTACATTCACAAAGGGAGTTTACAGGAACAGGGATTGGTTTAGCAATCGTACAGCGCATTATTCATCGACACGGAGGCACAATTTGGGTTGATAGTCAACCGAATCAAGGAACTACTTTTTATTTTAAACTCGGGCAAGTGGTTGAGGACTAGATTATTGTGGAAGTTGAGCCATCTCGGATTCTTCTTGTAGAAGATGAACCTTTGAATGTTGAGCTTTTTCAACTAGCTTTAGAAAGCTACCATTTTGTGAATCAAATTGATATTTTAGATGACGGCGAACAAGCACTACAATACTTGTTAGGCACAGAAGGTAGTTTGCCAAATCGCCCATTACCCGATCTGATCTTATTAGATCTCAAGCTACCAAAAATTAGTGGGATTCAAGTTTTACAAGCAATTCGCGCTCATCCTCGCACTCGTGATATTGCCGTAGTTGTCTTAGCGTCTTCTCAAGATGACAAAGACTTAAATGCTTGTTACGCTCTAGGAGTTAATCAGTGTGTTACCAAACCTCTTGGATTTGAAAAATTTATCAGTATAGTTCGTCAAATTGGCTTGTGTTGGGTTTTACTCAAAAAGCCACTGCTACCACCTGAATTTTAGAGGCATGATCAACGTTTTTAATTGCGCTCAATCTCAGCCTGTGCAAAAGCAAAAAGGAGAACTAAGTCTAAAACTGCTGATTGTAGAGGATGTGTTAGCAGATGTCGAGTTAATGGTAATCGCTCTAGAAACAGCAGAGATCCAGTTTGTTTACGATGCAGTTGATAACTTAATACACTGCGAGCAATTATTACAAACGAAGCAATATGATGCTGTACTAGCAGATTATCGCTTACCACAATTCACGGCATATCAAGTATTACAGTTATTGCAGCAATCAGCACAAGAAATTCCGTTAATTTTAGTTACGGGTAGTTTGGGAGAAGAAGCTGCGGTTGAATGCATCAAAGCAGGAATGACTGATTATGTCTTGAAAGAACGGTTGTTTCGCTTACCAATGGTACTTCAGCGATCGCTAGCAGAATTTGCCTTACGTCGTCAGCAAAAAGCATCAATCGTTTGCATTCAACAACAGGCACAGCAGCAAGCAATTATCAACCGCATTGTGCAAGCAATGCGCGAAACTTTGATACTCGATGAGGTTCTTAAATCTACTGTAGACGCGCTACATGATGCTTTAAATCCTAGTCGATGCTTCATTTCTCAGCCTGATGTTCAAAAAGAAATGTGGGTTAATCATGTTAGTGCCGCAACGTTGAATCGAGAAGATTGCATAGGTGTTAAATGTTTTATTTATCCTCACTATCAAGAAGCATTTCAAAGAGGAGAAATTATAACTATAAGTTGTAATGATTCTAATATTCCATTAGCATTGCGAGATCTGATTAAAGCTTGGAATATAAATTCTGTTTTAATTGCTCCTTTATTATATCAACAAACACTTTTAGGAGGAATTGTGCTTCACCAATGCGATCGCGATCGCGTATGGAATTCTGATGAAATTTCTCTAATGCAAGCTATTAGTAATCAGTGTGCGATCGCTATTCATCAAGCACAATTGTTTCGTCAACTACAGCAACAAACTCAATGGGAAAAAACACTCAATCAAATTTCTCGTTCAATAAATTCTAGTCTCGATCCTGAATACATCTTACAAGAAATTGTGCGGCTCACAGGTGAATGTTTTGCGGTTGACCGAGTCATGATTTATGCTTTAGAAAATGAGCAAATTGAAATTACGCGAGAATGGCGTTCTTCAGCAGAAATTTGTTCTTTATTAGGGTATATTACCCCTTTGACTGAGTGGAGCGCAGCTATTGATTTTTCTCCTTATAAAGTTTTTTATGCTCCACACATGGAGAAAATTCGTGCAACGTCAAAAGAAGTAGATATCGTCAAGAGTGTTCCACAGCTAACAGTGTTAAGCGTGCCAATTTTTATTAGAGGTGAGTTTTTTGGTGGTTTAGCACTACATGCTATGACACGGGAGCAGGAGTTCTCTGAAGAAGAGATTAGTTTACTTCAAAGAATTGCTGATATGGCAGCGATCGCCTTGTACAATGCTCAAAGTTATGAACTGCTTGAAGAACTGGTCAAAAAACGAACTCAAGAGTTAGAGGCAGAAAAACTGCTTTCTGATGCAGCAAATCGGGCAAAAAGTGAATTTCTAAGTAATATGAGTCATGAGTTACGAACTCCTTTAACTGGCATTTTAGGTTTTTCAAGTATTTTAATAGAAGAGATTTTTGGTAGTTTAAATGCTAAGCAAAAACAATACATTGCCGGTATCCATACCTGTGGTAAACACTTATTAGAATTAATTAACGATCTTTTAGATTTAACAAAAATTGAAGCAGGGAAAGAAGAACTAGCTTTAGAAAAAATTGAAGTACTAAAAGCATGTCAAGACTGTTTAGCTTTATTTACAGAAAACCAATTACCAGAACTACAACTGAAGTTTGCGATCGCCCCTGACATCAGTACTTGCGTTGCCGACCAAAGACGGTTAAAACAGATTTTAGTCAACTTGCTTTCTAATGCTTTTAAATTTACAGAAGTTGGTTCAATAACCTTAAAAGTTGAGCAGACTGAAGCGGCAATTTTATTTTCTGTTATTGATACTGGTATTGGCATTTCTCCTCCCGATCAAGAAACTTTATTTCAACCATTTCAGCAGCTAGATAGCGGACTTGACCGCAAATACGAAGGTACTGGCTTAGGTTTAGCTTTATCGCGCAAACTTGCACGACTGCACGGTGGTGATATCACAGTACAGTCGCAGCTTGGAAGTGGTAGTTGCTTTACCGTAATCTTGCCTCACTCCCCGCAGATCAATTAATCGAGCTAGCGACCAAAGCTCAGGGAGTACACAGAGATTTATGACGACAACAAGCACCCTTAGTTCAAAGATTTCTAGGGCACTCCTACGATTGCAGCAACGCATTCCCCAACCACTGCGTTATTTAGGGATGCTTCAAGCATATCTGATAATTTGGGCAGCATGCGATGAAATTGCATTATTCTTTGCGACTGCACCAGAAATTTTTGTTTGGTATCCACCTGTAGGGTTAGATGTCACACTGCTTTTAGTATTTGGACTACGTTATCTTCCTGCATTATTTTTAAATACACTCGTACATGAATACCTAATTACGAGTCACGATTTAGGCTTTAATACGCTATTACTTTTCAACTTAGTCACAACATTTGGTTATGGTGGTGGCTGTGCTTTATTGCTGCGAATAATTAAAATCAACCCGCGCTTACGCACCTTGCGCGATGTGATGTGGTTTATTGTCGTCATGACAATAGTAACACCTCTAGTCGTTGGTGCATTGCAAACATTAAACATTGTTGTGCTGGGAGCAATCCCTTTATCAGGTTGGTTAACATACACATTGCACTCCTGGGCGGGAGCAGCGACAGGAATTGCAATGCTCACACCGTTTCTTGTAATCTTGCTGCGTCAGTTACCTTGGATTTGGACTTACAAAGAGCAAGAAGCACCAGCGGTAGAGCCTCCTTTAATACCTTTGACACCGAAACAACGTCCCCAGTTGCTGTTAGAAATAGCTATGCTGTCTGTTGCAATTTGGGCAGCTTACGGAGCGCAACGTGGACAAAGCCTAGATTACAGTTATTTTGTGTTCATGCCATTAATCTGGATTGCAATTCGGCATGGTTTTGAGAGAGCAGCAGCAGCAGTATTGTTTATCAATATTGGTGTCGCTATTTTTATTCAAGCAAAGCAGGGTAATTCCAATATTTTTGCTTTGCAATTTGGCATGATGGCAATTTCATTGACTGGTATTTTGTTAGGAGGCTTTGCCACACAACGGATGCAAGCAGAAACAGAACTCAATTATTCTGCTCAACGCCTAAAAATTTTACACGAACTTGACCAAGTGATTTTAGCAACGCGCTCGTTAAGTGATATTGCAGCAGCTGCAGTTGCACAGATTGCTCAGATTATACCTTGTACGCGGATCAGTCTAGCAATGTTTGATTTTGAAAAAAATGAGTTTACCCTGCTGGCTATCCGCACTAACAGCGAAACTCTTGTACCAGAGATCTGTTTACCTCTTGCAGCATTTGGCAAGCTTGAAAATTTACAACGTGGCGAGATGAATGTTGTCCAGGAAACGCTAGCGTCAGAAATGCCAACAGCAGCAGAATTATTACTAGGAAATCATGTGCGTGCATACATAAACATTCCCTTAATTGCTCAAGGAGAACTGATTGGTTCGCTTAATTTAGCGAAAGCTTCTTTGGGTAATTTTCCTACCAAGCTAAAAGAAGTTGCTGAGCAAGTAGCTAGTATCGTTGCGATCGCCATGCAACAAGCCCGACTTTCTGAGCGCATTGAACGACAAGCACTACAAGAGCGATCGCTCAATCAAATTAGTCGTACTCTTAACTCTAGTCTCGATCCGCAAGGTGTTTTATGTCAAATTGTCCAACTTACAGGAGAATACTTCGCAGTTGATCGCGTTGTCATTTTTGCTTTTACGAATAGGCAAATTCAAGTGCTCAATGAATGGCGGATGCATGAAGAAGTTGTCTCTATGCGAAATTTTACCGCACCAATTGCCGATTGGCCTGACTTACTCGATCCCGATTCTGATTTTTTTTGCCGCCATTTCTTTCATGCTCCTAATTATGCTCAGGAGCTATCAACACCAGCACGTTTACAGCAAATTGAACAAGCTCAAACTCTTTCTGTACTAAGTGTACCGATTTTTGTACGCGATCAGCTATTTGGTGGTTTATCAATACAGACAACAACTACATATCGTACTTTTACGTCTGAAGAAATTAACTTGTTACAGCGCATTGCTGAACAAGCTGCGATCGCACTTTATAATGCCCGCAGTTATGAATCTTTAGAAGAAATTGTACAGCAACGTACCCAAGAACTAGAACACGAAAAACAACTTTCAGAAGCGGCTAATCGTGCAAAAACTGAGTTTTTAAGTAATATGAGTCATGAATTACGTACGCCACTTACTGGAATATTAGGTTTTTCCAGTGTACTTATAGAACAAGTTTTTGGTACATTAAATGATAAACAAATGCAATATTTAGAACTAATTTCTGCTTCAGGAAAGCACTTATTAGAACTTATTAATGACTTGTTAGATTTAACTAAAATTGAAACAGCAAAAGAAGAACTACAATTAGAACAATTTTTTGTAGCAGAAGTTGCCGATGCCTGTATATCAATGTTGCAAGAACGCGCTCAATCACAGGGATTACAACTCAAATTACAAATTGCACCAGATGTTACTAGCTGTATTGCTGATAAACGCCGTTTAAAGCAAATTTTAGTTAATCTTTTAGCAAACGCAATTAAATTTACTGACTTCGGAACGGTAACTTTAGATATCGCCCAAACATCAACAGAAATTCAGTTTGCTGTAGTTGATACAGGTATTGGTATTTCCCAAGAAGATTTAGCCAAATTATTTCAACCTTTTCAGCAGTTAGATAGCGGCTTAGATCGTAAGTATGAAGGTACGGGTTTAGGCTTAGCTTTATCACGTAAGCTTGCACAACTTCACGGTGGCAATATCACCGTACAGTCAGAATTAGGGCGCGGTAGTTGCTTCACACTCCACTTACCGCTTCGCGAAGTTATAAGTTTTGAGTTTTGAATCCTAAAAAGTTTTGAGTTTTGGAAAGCGAAGAAAGGTGCTGGAGGCAATTATTAAAAGAATTGTCTCAACTACTCTCTTCAACTCATAACTCATAACTCAGCACTCATAACTCATAACTAGTCACTAGCCACTCTCTCTACAATGGATCTAAGGACAAATTGTGAGTGATAAACAAAAATGCTGGAGACAAAACTAGCGCAACTACAAGCATTATTTCAAGACATGGAACAGGCTTTAATTGCCTACTCTGGGGGAGTTGATAGTACCTTAGTTGCTAAGATTGCTTTTGATGTTTTAGGCGATCGCGCTTTGGCAATGACAGCGGTATCGCCATCGCTGTTACCTGAAGAGTTGGAAGATGCCAAAATCCAAGCTGTACAAATTGGTATTGCGCATCAGATTATCCAAACGCATGAAATGGATAATCCTAACTACACAGCCAACCCAGTAAACCGCTGCTACTTCTGCAAAAGTGAATTACACGACACGCTCAAACCGCTAGCACAACAAATGGGATATCCCTATATTGTGGATGGTGTGAATGCTGATGACTTGCGCGATTATCGCCCAGGAATTCAAGCTGCAAAAGAACGTGGCGTGCGATCGCCTCTAGCTGAAGTTGGCGTGACTAAAGCTGAAGTTCGTCAAATGTCGCAACAGTTAGGTTTACCGTGGTGGGATAAACCTGCACAACCCTGTTTAAGTTCGCGTTTTCCTTACGGCGAAGAAATTACTGTAGCTAAGTTGCAACGCGTAGGTAGGGCGGAAATGTATTTGCGAAGATTAGGTTTGCAAAATCTCCGCGTTCGTTCTGAGGGTGATACGGCGCGTATTGAGTTACCGCCAGAGAAGATTAAGGAATTTGTCTTAACAACCGATTTACAGACGCTAGTAGGAGCGTTTCAGGAGTTTGGCTTTGTGTATGTCACATTGGACTTGGAGGGCTATCGTAGCGGTAAGCTAAATCAAGTTTTGCCACAGGTGATGACTTCAGTATAAGTTTGAACTAAAAAGACGTAGAGGAAGTGTGAGTTTTCAATTAGAGAATGTTGTTCCTTGGGGACGATCTTTACCAGAATATATCAAGATGTTTGGTTTGACTCTTGATGATTTTAAATTAAGAATTCTTGATTGTGCTGGTGGTCCTGCAAGTTTTAATGTAGAGATGACAAAAAGGGGTTACAAGGTTGTTTCTTGTGACCCAATTTATCACTTTACTCATGCGGAAATTGCTCAACGTATTCAAGAAACTTATCCGGTGATTCTTAAGGGCGTTCAGGAAACTCGCGATCATCTAGTATGGCAAGATATTGAATCGCCAGAACAATTAGGGAAAATTAGAATGGCGGCGATGCGTCAGTTTCTTGAGGACTTCCCTACAGGAGTTGCAGCAGGGCGATACATTACGGCTGAGTTACCAAATTTACCCTTTGATTCAGGAGAATTTGATTTAGCTTTATGCGCGCATTTGTTATTTACTTATTCTGAGCAATTTTCATTAGAGTTTCATCTCCAATCAGTTCTAGAACTGTGCCGAGTAGCCAAAGAAGTTCGCATTTTCCCCCTACTTGTTAACTTCTCAAATGATATATCTCCTTGGTTAGAACCAGTAATGACTCATCTCCAAAACCAGGGTTACACAACAGAAATTAAGCAAGTTGCATACGAATTTCAAAAAGGTGGAAATCAGTTATTACGTGTTTATAAATAGTAAATTGCCTCAATGATTGAACTAATTCTCAGTTGAATAACTAAAATACTGTGGGTAATTGGTAATTATCTAGTCATTAGTCACTTCAAAGGAGTAAAAAATATGTCAATGTCTTGGGAAAAACTACGTAAAGAAGCTGATCAACTATCAGTGAGCGATCGCCTATTATTAGTAGAAGCAATGATTCGATCTTTGAGCGATGAGCTAAGAACGCGCCCAGAACCTACCGAAGGGACACTGACACATCTACGTGGAATTCTCAAAAATGATCAGCCATCACTAACTGATGAAAAAGTTGCAGCCATGCGAGAAGAACGATTAAAGGAGAAATACCTTTAATGCGGGTATTAGTAGATACTAATATTATCTTAGATTTACTTCTAGAAAGAGAACCCTTTGTTAGGGATGCTAAAGCTTTGTTTAGAGCAATAGAAACTCAATAGTTAGGGGGATATAACAGCGACAACCTTAACAGACATTTTTTACATAGTAAGAAAACAAAGAAGTAGAGAAATCGCAAAACAAGCAATATTCAGAATTTTGACAGCGATGCAAGTTTGTAGCGTCGATCGAAGTATCTTAGAAACTGCCACATCATCCCAGAAGATACCTGATTTTGAGGATGCAATTCAGCTAGCTTGTGCAACATCAGAGAATCTAGATGTTATCATCACTCGTGATACTTAAGATTTTGCTGGCAGTAATTTACCAATTTTATCAGCAGGAACACTCCTAGTACGTTTGTCTTCGCTACAGTAACGATTGGAGCATACGAGAGATTTTATTGCATGAGTCAAATTGTCTGGATTGCACGACACGGAAACCGCATTGACTTTGTTAACCCAGAGTGGTTTAATACTGCCGAAAGACGCTTCGACCCGCCGCTTTCGGATGATGGAGTGGTACAGGCTTATCAATTAGGACAACGCTTGAAATCGGAAAACATTGCCCATATCTTTGCTTCTCCATTCTTGCGTACAGTGCAAACAGCAAACCAAATCGCTGAAGCTTTAGATTTACCAATCAAATTAGAAGCGGGTTTGAGTGAATGGTTAAATCCGGCTTGGTTTCCAGAAATGCCTGAAAAATTGTCAATTGAGGCATTAACTGAACTCTATCCGCGAATTGATCTGAGTTATACTTCGCGCATTATCCCAGAATATCCTGAAACTCACGCCGAAATGCTAGTACGTGCAGGGAAAACCACAACAATTCTTGCTGATGAGTTCTTTTCAGAAGATATTCTATTAGTAGGACATGGTGCATCTGTGTTAGGTGGTGCTGTGGGGCTTGTTGGTGCAAGTGCAAAAGATCAAGTAAAAGCATCTTTGTGCAGTCTAGTCAAAGTTGTACGTCAAGATCCAGACTGGTTACTAGAATTAGCAGGAGATACATCTCATTTAAGCAAAGTTGAAGAAGTCATTCGGTTTAACTAGGAGCAAGGAGCGAGGGGCTAGGGGGTAAGATAAACCTTTTTTTGAGCTACTCTAGAATCCCTTGCTGTTTATTGAGAATGAGCGAAGGGTATCTTATGAGATTAATATTAGCAGGCGATATTGGTGGAACTAAAACGATTTTGCGCTTAGTGCAGCAGCCAGAAATAGGCGAGATCCAAACGCTGTATGAAGAACGCTACAGTAGCCGCAATTATACAGATTTAGTACCAATTGTCCGGCAGTTTCTCGCTACTGCAGCAGAGAAAACTGGTAAAGATACAACGCCACAAAAAGCGTGTTTTGCGATCGCAGGTCCCGTCGTCAACAATACTGTAAAACTGACGAATCTGGCGTGGTTTCTCGATTCACAACGTCTAGAACAAGAATTAAAAATTGCACCAATTTCGTTAATTAATGATTTTGCCGCAGTTAGCTATGGTGTTTTAGGCTTAAAGGAAGAAGATATATATACCCTGCAAGTGGGTAAACCGCAATTATTAGCCCCAGTTGCAGTCCTTGGCGCAGGGACTGGGTTAGGACAAGGATTTTTGATCAAAAAAGGAGAAGAGTTTGATGTATTCGCTTCAGAAGGCGGACACGCAGATTTTGCACCGCGATCTGAGTTAGAATTTTTGCTCTTGAAGTATCTGCTTGATAAGCATGATATTCAAAGAGTTTCGGTTGAAAGGGTTGTTTCAGGTTTAGGTATTATTGCAATCTATCAGTTTTTACGCGATCGCTCTTATGCTACAGAATCCCCTGAGATTGCTCAAATCGTGAGTACCTGGGAAAAACAAGCAGGAAGTGAAAAAAGTGTCGATCCGGCGGCGGCGATTTCAACGGCTGCATTAGAAGGGCGCGATCGCCTCAGCGAACAAACTTTACGAATGTTTGTTGAAGCCTACGGTGCAGAAGCTGGGAATCTTGCCTTAAAACTTCTGCCTTACAATGGGCTTTATGTAGCAGGTGGAATTGCGCCTAAAATCCTTCCACTCATTCAAGAAGGCAACTTTCTTCATGCTTTTACAAGTAAAGGGCGGATGCGTTCAATTTTAGAAGATGTACCAGTCTATATTGTGCTCAACCCGCAAGTTGGATTAATTGGCGCGGCTTTGTATGCAGCTAAATTGTAAACAAGATTACTGAAAAATTAAGTTTAATCGCTGCTGGGCGGCTTGTAGGGATTCAGTAGGTGAACTCTTGCGTAGTAACACAGCTTCTAGCGCCCGACCAATATTTTCTGAGACGCGACTGTATCCAGGAAAAATGGGACGCGATCGCCCATACTGTGCTTGATCTAGAAAGACTTGCACCGCTGGCTGTTCTGTCGCAAACGCTTTGTATTGCTCATTTTCTCGCGCTTTGAGATTCACGGGTAAGTAACCTGTACCAATCGCCCATTGAGTTTGAAATTGTTCGCTTAAGACAAATTCGGTAAACTGAAGTGCGGCTTGTTCGCGTTGTGGTGTGGATTTGAATACAAATAAATTTTCGCCCCCAATTCCAGTAGCGCGACGCTGATCAACTGGAAGAGGAAACACGCCAAAATCGACACCAGTACTTGTGAGTTGTCCCAGTGTCCAAGGTCCTGTCAGCTGCATTGCGACTCTACCAGCCAGAAAATCATCAATTTCAAAACCGCGTTCGGGTAACGACAACACGGCGGAACCATCAGCGATGAGATTTTGCCAGAATTGTAACGCAGCGATCGCACCTTGATTATTAGCTAAATCGACGGCTGCGGCTTGTTGAGTATCCGCGACTAACTCGCCACCTGCACTCCACATAAACGGTAGCCACAAAAATACCGCAAATTCGCCTTTACCTAAAGGTAAAAATATCCCGTGTTGATCGATCCGCTTGTCACCATCGGTATCGCGAGTTAACTGACGCGCAATTTGGCGCAATTCTTCCCAAGTTTTGGGTAATGTTGTAATTCCCGCAGCTTGAAATAAACCAGGACGATAAAATACTCCTGTATTATTTGTCCCAAAAGGAACTGACCAAATGTGTCCTTGATACTCCATTGATTCAAATAATGCTGGATCGAGTTGATTTTTGACGGGTAATGCTGTTAGCCACTCTTCGAGAGGGCGAATCGCATCAAGTTCTACAAGTTGACCTGTTAATGTGGCGTTGAACCATAATAAATCTGGTGGTGCATTGCCGACTACTGCTGCCAAAATTTTGGGTAATTGCTGTTCGGCTTGTCCAATGTAAAGTGATTCTACTTGAATATTTGGATGTTCTTGATTAAATTGATCGACTAATTTTTGTAGCACGTCTCGATTGGATGGCGGATTAACACCATGCCAAAATGTTATTCTAGTGATACTGGTTGCTTGTGTATTTGATATCGGTTGACATCCCAGTAATGATAACGTCAATACAATGATTAGAGTTAGGATGAACGCTATTTGAGAAAAGTGTTTAAATACATTTTGATTTTTTTGTATCATCATTTTTTGAGGACAAAACGTTAGTATAGTCATTGTATTGGAAGTTTAAGACTTTTTTAAAACGAACTACAGAAAAGGACACTTTCGTGCGGAAATTTTCTCCGTTGTAGAATCCTACGTTAGAGTTTCCGTAGTATAGAAAACACGGAAAAAAGAGAGTAACAGGAATTTTAAAAACCAAGAAAGTTACTATTTATCCTAAGGTCAATATTGCTTCATGTTTAAAAGGTTTTGGTCATTTGTTTTTCTTTTCATCTGCGGAATCATTATATTTACTGGGTGTATTGCAAGGCAAGATAGCAACAATAAGTTTGTTACTGTAACTCTTAGTGGATGGAGTAATTTACAAGAGAAACAGCTTTTACAACAAGTATTAAATGAGTTTGAATCTTTGCATCCTCAGATTAAGGTTAAATATGATGCGATCGCTGATGAATATATGGATGTATTGAAAACTCGTTTGATTGGCGATACTGCAGCAGATGTTTTTTATCTTGATGCTTTAGAAGCACCTGGACTTATTGAACCTGGTGTATTAGAACCATTAGATAGTTATGTGAAACCGGAATTTGATATTGCCGACTTTCAACCTTCACTTCTTGCTGCTTTTCAACAAAATGGCAAAACTTATGGCTTTCCTAAAGACTTTTCTACACTTGTTTTGTTTTACAATAAGCAAGCCTTTGCTGAAGCTGGTTTATCACAACCACCGCAAACTTGGAAAGAATTGAGAGAGTATGCTAAAAAACTAACTGTCGATCGCAATAACAATGCTGGAATTGACCGCTATGGTTTCGGAATTACGCCAGAACTAGCACGACAGTATTTTGTCATTAAAGCTTTTGGTGGTCAGTTAACTAATACGTCAGAACAGGCTGTATTTGCTTCACCAGAAAGTTTACAAGGTTTACAATTAATCGTCGATCAGTATCGACAAGATCAATCATCTGCTCAACCTTCTGATGCTGGTACAACGTCAGGAGGCGAAATATTTGGTCAAGGTAAAGCTGCAATGGTTATTGAAGGACCGTGGTTGATTCCTTATTTAGATGACACGTTTCCAGAGCTTGAATATGCAACAGCAGAGGTACCAACAATTGCTGGAAGAAAAGGCACGATGGCTTATACTGTTGCTTATGTAATGAATAAGAAATCACAGCATAAACAAGAAGCATGGCAATTACTGGCTTATTTAACAGGAAAAGAGGGAATGAAAGCTTGGACAAGTACAGGAGTTGCATTACCAACTCGTAAATCTGTTACGCAAGAACTTGGTTACGATCGCAAGCCATTATATGCACCGTTTATTGCAGGTGCAAACTATGCAACTGTATGGCAAGCTGGTAAAAATTTACCAACGATTTTGAATAATTTTAACAATCAATTTATTAGTGCAATGTTAGGCGAACAAACCCTCGCAGTTGCTATGCAACAAGCTCAAGATACTGCAAATCGAGAAATTGAATTGATGCAGTAGATTAGAAGATATTTCAATTACAAGTTTCATATTATTATAACAAAATAGGTAAAATTTTATGTACATTTATAGCATTTTTTAATAATACCTATTACCAAACTCAGTTGCATTTCCTGACGACAATAATGTTTCTCAAAATATAAAATTTCCAATGGGTATTTTTATCATTGGCTCAACGATAAGCTAGGATCTATATCTATCCTCATGTGCGTTGATCACTCATGAATCGTTCTCATCGATTAGCAGAAGATAAATTGCCTATCACCAGGGAGGAACATTCCCATAGCCACGACAATCATAGCGTAGGCGATCGCCTTGGGGATTCGTCAGTGCATCCCCACGTCCACAGCGAGGAATCACTCAGAAGCATTGTGAATCGCTTGTCACGTATTGAAGGACACATTCGTGGTGTTAAAACCATGGTGCAGGAAAGTCGCCCGTGTCCAGAGGTACTAGTACAAATCGCTGCAGTACGGGGTGCCTTAGATCGAGTCGCCAGAATGATTTTAGACGCACATCTTAGTGAGTGTATTACAAGAGCTGCTCAAGAAGGAAACATCGAAGTAGAAATGGCAGAGTTAAAAGCTGCCTTAGATAGATTTTTGCCCTAATCAAAATTAAACTCAAAAGCAGCTGCCAGTTAACAAGGAGTAGTGTTAGAGTTTCTGGAAATCAGGCGTGACTTCCGAAAACAATTATGTTGCAGCGTTGGAAAAACCGAGTCCCTTTGGCTGCTGGTGCAGGATTATGTACCATGCTTGTTGGGGTAGCACTATTAGCCGCGAATAGTGATTGGTTGCAGTTGCCACAAGACAATGCACTGCAAATGAGTTTAGATCATCCAAAATCGTCGGTTCTTCCATTAGTGTCACTGTCACCTGCAGCACGAATGGTACAACTAAATGCGATCGCACAGTTACCGCCATCTCAAGATCGCGATCGCGCCCGCTATGTGTTAGCAAGTGACTATCTGCAAAATCAGCAAGCTGAAAGTGCCTTGCAACTACTCGATGGGTTGGAACAAAGTTATTCTGTATTAGCCGCACCGATCATTTACAAACGCGCACAAGCTTACGAAGTTCTCGGTAACACGGCAAACGCACAAGCAACATATCAAGAATTACTGCAGCGATTTCCCTCGCATCCGGTTACAGTCGAAGCATTGTATATCTTGGGAAAAACAACACCGCAATATTGGCAAAGGGCGATCGCGCAATTTCCCTCACATCCCCGCACGATTGAAATCACGCGTTCATTACTGCAACAAAATCCAAATCAACCGCAGTTAATGCTGCTACTGGCAAAACACGCTTACGAACAGCCAGGAGTTGTTTCAGTGTTAGATCAACTCATAAATAAATACTCAGGACAATTACAGCCGCAAGATTGGGAAGCGATCGCCAGTGCCTATTGGGAAAACCAAGTTTACTCGAAAGCAGCAACAGCTTATCGACAAGCACCGCGTACAGCGTTGAATGTCTATCGCATTGGTCGAAGTCTTCAACTGAGTAACAAACGTACTGAGGCGATCGCTGCTTATCAACAACTGCTGCGCGAGTTTTCGACTGCGCCAGAAAGTAGTACAGCTTTATTAAATTTGGTACAAATTACCCAAGATACAAAAGAAGCTTTACTATATGTCGATCAGATTGTCAAGCAATTTCCTCAACAAGCAGGGGCAGCTTTAGCTCAAAAAGCGACGATTCTCGACAACTTAGGCAATAAAACATCTGCTGCGCAAACGCGACAACTATTGTTAGAAAAATATGGTAGTTCAGATGCTGCTGTTGAGTACCGCTGGAAAATTGCACTGCAAAAAGCTGCAAATAAAGATTACCAAGGAGCATGGCAATGGGCGCAACCGATTCCTGCAAGTAACCCAAAAAATATTTTGGCTCCTCGTGCTGGATTTTGGATCGGTAAATGGGCGCTGCAATTAGAAAGACAACAAGAAGCGAAAGCTGCGTTTGAATATGTATTAAGTCAATTTCCCCAATCGTATTATGCTTGGCGATCGGCAACCATGCTGGGGTTAGAAGTTGGTAACTTTAACACTGTCCGCCAACTCAATTTTGAGATTACACCACCACAACGTGCTGTGCTTCCAGCCGGATCGGATACCTTAAAAGAACTCTATCAATTAGGGCAAGATACTGATGCTTGGGCGTTGTGGCGCACGGAATTTCAGAACGATCGCCAACCCACTGTATCTGAACAATTTACTGATGGATTGCTGCGAACTGCGATTGGTCAACATTTGAAAGGAATCAATTTGGTTTCGACTTTAGAAGATCGCGAATTGCCTCAAGATCAAACAGAGTATCAAGTACTGCGACAAGAGTTAACTTATTGGCAAGCACGTTATCCATTTCCCTTCTTTGAGGAAATTACAACTTGGTCGCAAAAGCGTCAACTCAATCCATTCTTGGTGACAGCACTCATTCGCCAAGAGTCGCGTTTTGAGCCAAAAATTCGTTCTGTTGCGGGTGCTGTAGGTTTAATGCAAGTGATGCCGACTACAGGAGAATGGATTGCGCAGAAGATTGATTTGAAGGAGTACAACAAAGAAAATCCCCAAGACAATATGCGCTTGGGTACGTGGTATTTAGATCACACACACGAACAATATGACAATAATTCAATGTTGGCGATCGCCAGTTACAACGCCGGTCCAGGAAATGTTTCTAAATGGTTAAGAACTCTAAATACCAGAGATCCTGATGAATTTGTTGAAGCTATTCCTTTTGAAGAAACTCGAGGCTACGTTAGACAGGTATTTGGTAATTACTGGAATTATCTGCGATTATATAATCCAGAAATCTCTCAATTGGTTACAAAATACTCTGCGCGTCAACAGTCTTCTTTACCGCAACCACCACAATAAACTGATTACAGTGATATACTTCCTGTCATCACAGTTTCCCCAGCAGGATAAAAAAGTCTTTGTGATGGTTCGACAGTAATCGCAACAGCAGAAGAGTCTGACATTGATGGGCATATTTAATTCCAGGACTTACGCAAGATTATGAAAAAACGAACCACATTCCCCGCAGGGGTTGCCGTTAGCGTAGCGAAGGCGCTAGGCTAGGACACGAAGGAATAGGCGTTTCAGAGAGATTTTGCGTCTATAATTCTTCATTTTGGCTTCAATAGCGATCCGAAACCAACCTGAAAAAGGATATGGTTAAATTCAATCAAAATTTTGTTATTTTCGATTCCTATCTGCAAAATCAAGCCTTAAGCTAGAAATCTAAACTTAATTGACGAGAGCCAAACTGCACTTTATTACTATGGCTGTACATCTGGATGTGGTTCTAGTTGCGGTGGTACTTTAGTTGAAAGTTAGTAATCGTAGACTTGTGATTTTAACAAAAACACCTCAAAGAATTTCAATTATCATTCCGGTTCTTAATGAGGTGGGAATGATTCAAAAAATACTAACAAGTACCCAATCAAGTACCAATGTAGAAGTGATTGTTGTTGATGGTGGTTCTATCGACGGTACGCTTGAGTTCGTTCAGTCGTTGGGTATTCAAGTATTATCAGCCCCTAAAGGTCGTGCTTGTCAAATGAATATGGGTGCTACCGCAGCAACAGGTGACATTCTGTTATTTTTGCATAGTGATACCCGTTTACCTCCTCATTTTGACATGATGATTCGTGCTGCACTAAATCCATTACAGAGTTGTAGAAAAATTCCTATTGCAGGTGCGTTTGCATTACAAATTGATGCACCTTTGAGAAGTCTGCGGTTAATTGAGCGGGGTGTAAGTTTGCGATCGCACTTTTTACAAATGCCTTATGGCGATCAAGCCATTTTTCTCAAAGCCGAAATTTTTCACCAGTTTGGTGGCTTTCCAAAGTTACCAATTATGGAAGATTTTGAACTGATACGTCGGTTAAAATGCAGAGGATATATTGCAATTATTCCTGTACCTGTAGTCACCTCAGCACGTCGGTGGTTGAAACAAGGAGTTTTGAAAACAACACTGATTAATCAAATTGTGACTCTTGGATATTTACTTGGGATTTCACCTCAAAAACTTGTTTTCTGGTATTACCATCAATCGCAATTATCTCTACGTCAGTTGTTTAAGTCAGTTCCTAAACTGATATCAAGTATCAATTTTCTCAAACAGTAAATTATGAGAAACACTGTAATAATTGCCAACACAACAGTAATAGTTATTGTGCATTCATGCTGCTTTTCTAAGAATTAGTCTCTTTATTTCAATCGTCACATTTGAGTAAATCCATTTTGACATTGGCTTCGTATCATTTATGAATCTTTAGACGCCAGATGACTTGGAAACTACACAAACAAGTTATTGATGCTTGTTGCTAAAAAAGGAATCGCTGTTAATTGTTTTGAGCGATTAAAAGAGGAAAACTCAAGTAGATTTTCAACTACTAGCAGCAGCTTATCATGCACAAAACCAAACCCACGGTCAAATGCCTGGTGAAATGGGCAAAGTAACCTTCACTCACCTTACAAGCAATTTTCCTAAACCAAATTAAGTTGCAAGTTAGTAGCGCTTAGGCGATCGCTTCTTCACAATCGGGAAAACATGACTCAATTCAACCGCTGATACCATTTCAGGCTCATACTGATCCTCATCAGGAGTTTAGTTGCCATCGAGCGCGATCGCAGTTAAACAATTTAATCTACAAGAACTTTTGTAGACATCGTCAATTGCGGTCATATGCAGTGGGTAATGCGAATTATTGAGGTAATGGCTACAGTGACCATAACAGTTTACATGATGCACTTTGCTAAAAAAGCTCTCAACCAAAGTATTTCAGAGGCAAATAATCCACAATGAAACTAACCACCACTAAAATCATGAAAAATAGTCGTCTTAGATTAAATAGGCTATTTCGATTAACTATCTTGACACTGGCTACCTTTGGCATTGCCCTTGTTACTGCCAATTCAGCTTTGGCACAAAACGCCAATGGAGTTACGTTTAATCCTCAAGGATGGTTGCAAAATGCCTTGGAGTGGATTGATAGTCTTGGTACAGTTGGCGCGATCGCATTTATCCTTCTCTACATCGTTGCAACTGTCGCTTTTTTACCAGGTTCGATTCTTACGCTTGGTGCTGGTGTTGTTTTTGGTGTCTTTTTAGGTTCATTCTACGTTTTTATTGGTGCAACGTTAGGAGCGACAGCGGCTTTTCTCGTCGGGCGTTATTTAGCACGGGGATGGGTTGCTAATAAAATTGAGGGTAACAAAAAATTTCGGGCGATTGACCAAGCTGTTGGCAGAGAAGGACTCAAAATTGTTCTCTTAACGCGACTTTCTCCGATCTTTCCCTTTAATTTGTTGAATTACACTTATGGCGTCACAGGAGTTTCTTTAAAGGACTACTTTATCGGTTCAGTAGGAATGATTCCTGGCACAATTATGTACGTTTATATCGGTTCTTTAGCTGGGAATATTGCCACAATTGGCACTGAAGCTCAACCTGATAATCTTGCTGTGCAATGGACGATTCGGATCTTAGGATTTATCGCTACAGTAGCCGTCACGCTGTATGTAACTAAATTAGCTCGTAGGGCTTTAGAAGAGCAAGTTTTGGAGCCTACACACCAGGAAACTGAAGTGAATTTAAATGAGTCAAAATGTTGAGTTGCACATGACTTGAACTAAAAGTTGCTTGAGCTTCATGACAGGTAAGTTTTTACGGATTAGCTGCCCAAAGGATAGAAACATCGTACTGGTTAAATGTTGAGTCGGCACTCACAAGCATCATATCTTCTATCTGAGTTTGTGCGATCAGCATTCTATTGAAAGGATCTCGATGATGTAGAGGCAACACATACTTGCTCGTAAAGCATCCAGTGCTGTAATTCCTAGCGGTCGCACTCCCAATTGCACTATACAATCTGAGATGTAGCTATCTATCGGTTCCGGTAAGGGTAACTTTCCAAGTGCAACTTTGATGCTTATCTCTCAAATACTGGCAACAGAGAACCACAATTCATTAGTTTCATCAGCAATGTGAGCGATCGCAGTTTCATTCAAACGTTCTGGTTGGGCAAACCACCACAACCAGCACTGTGTATCTAGCAATCTCACGCCTCAGTTCCCTCGAAGGCTGCCAAAATTTCTTCTGGTATGGATGTTTACAGTTTTCATGCTTCTAAAAACTAAGTCTATTTTAATTGAGCTAGTAAGGTTAGAGCAAGTTTATGACTTAGCTATTTAGGTCAAAACTTATTCACTTAAGCAATTAGGAGTTAGCCATGTCATCAGCCTTTCAAAAAGTTACTATTCCACCGATGGATGAATATGACAACAAGTTGATTTCTTCCGTTCATCCGCCTAATTGGTTTATTCTGCAACAAGCGCGATCGCTAAGATCTCGTTGTCATTGGTAATGTCGATCGTGCGATCGCTGATGGGAAAAAATCAGGTTTTGTCAAAATTCATCATAAAACAGTTCTGATGGAATTCTCGGAGCGACAATTTTAGCTCATTATGCTGGAGAGATGATTAGTAAAGTGACGACTGCAATTGTAAATAAGGTTGGTTTAAATGGTTTATCGAGTGTGATTCATCCTTATCCTACACAAGCTGAAGCAAGTTAAAAAGCCGTAGATGCTTATCGTCGTACGCTCTTAACACCAACATCGCAAAAATTCTTAGGTTTACTCACAAAATGTTAATTACCTTTGCCAAAATGGCTGATGGACATATTTAACATTAGTTAGACATGAAGAACAAGAATTACCAGGCAATATTCGAGTATTTGTGTCGCTATGCCTCCCAGAGAGTAGCTTCTTCTAGTACGCTTATAGGATGACTTTACTCATAAACTGGTAAAATACCTCTACGTAGGTTATTTTGAGTTTCTCTTTCAAGTGCCATAGGGAAAACTTAAACAGCTTTAACTGCCATTTCCTCACTTTCTGTACCTAAGTATGAACTTTTAGCGCAACTCCATAAGACCAAAGCATGAGACTGTGTCAAGTTATTCATCGCTTTGTTAAGTAATTTGTAACTCTTGTATCGTGTTGTGTGTTCTTTTCCGCAATAGCGGATCGATTCGCTATTCTCTTAAAAGTAAAGGAAATCTTAATTTTTCAGCAGAGGTCTTATGACTCCCACAGTCCTGCGTCAGCTTTGGTCTGTAGTTGAAACAACTCAGTCACACACTTTGTTAAGACTTGACGATGCACACTTAATCCAATGGTTACTCAAGCAAACAAAGATGAAAACGTCGCTGAATCAAAATGAACTCGATGTTCTCAGCGACTATATTCGTTCGCGACTCAACTTAATTCGCGATTTAGCAGAAAATCGACAACCTTCTTGACAAAAGCTTAAGGCTCAGATGACGGTTCAAGCGGAGGAAACGTAGCGGGTGTGGGTTCCGTTTGACTCGAAGATGCAAAGGTGCGAGAAACTAAGGCATAACCCAGATAAGCAGGTAAAGTCATCGCCACTAAGACAGCGATCGCAGCAACCCAATTCCACGGTTGCCATGAAGAACCGTAATGGCTGCGATAAGGTTCGTGCTTGAGATATTCTGATTTAATAATTTCCCGTAAAGCAATTGGTCGCTTAAATCTAACACGGCGATCGTCAAGTTTTTCTAACAAAATCCAGCCTGATTCAGCTTCTTCTTGACACAACTTTTGCAGAACTTGTGAATTGCGGAATACGTTGCGGTTAGCACGGACAATTTTAAATTCCCAGCCGACTAGACGAGGATCTTTAAGTTGTTTAGTAGCACCATTTGGCAGTGGCTCTACTATTGTATTTTCTCTAGTTTCGTACTGCGTCAAGATTTCCTCCTCCTCCTCTTGATTAGCTCTTAAATATTGTTGCCAGTGCATCCAGCCACCAAGTGTCACAGCCTGCAAACCCAAACTACCGACAAACAAACTGTAAAGTACAATTTCGAGCATATTGAATGTCTATTATTGCAATTAAGGGGAAGATTTCTGCATCAAAAAGTTACTTTTCTTGAGGTAAATAACCTTCAACCAAGCAGTCTGAATCTATAGTTTGCCAGCGCACTCGTTCGAGAGCAAGTGCTTGAGCCATATTTGTCAAGCCCAAGTCACCAATAGGTATGGTGCGTTGCTACCACCGACAATTTTAGGCGCAATGAACGCCAGGATTTTTTGTACCATGCCTTCAGCGATCGCTTGTGCAGCCAATGTTCCGCCACATTCCCACAATACTGATGAAAAACCTCGCTCGTACAAGTGTGCCATTGCCTGAGTTGGTGTGAGTGATGGCAATTCTATCACCTCAACATTTTTTTGCCATAGTAGCTGTTGAAAATCGGGATTTGCGCCTTTTTGCGTCAACACCAACGTGGGAAATTCTGTAGTTTGCCATAAATAAGCTTCAGTCGGTAAATCAAGAGTGCGGCTCATCACAACTCGTAAAGGGTTATGTGCTTCTGCCTGACGACTAGTTAACCGAGGATTATCTTTTCGTACTGTATTCCCGCCTACAATTACCGCATCACACGCTGCTCGGAGCTGATGAACTAAGTTTCGGGCACTTTGGTTACTAATCCAAGCACTATGACCGCTACTTGTTGCAATTTTGCCATCCAGCGTCATAGCATACTTTAAAATACCAAACGGTCGTTGATAGAGAATGCGATGCACAAAACCTTCATTGAGTTGACGGCAATCTTCTTCTTCCACACCGACAACAACTTCTATCCCAGCATTGCGTAACCGCATAACTCCACCTCCAGCCACAAGCGGGTTTGGATCGACCATTCCAACCACCACTTTTGCCACTCCTGCTGCAATTAAAGCCTCAGAACATGGGGGAGTACGGCCATAGTGATTGCAAGGCTCTAGATTGACATATACAGTAGCACCACAAGCGCGATCGCCTGCATCTCGTAGAGCAAAAACTTCAGCATGAGGTTGACCTGCACCTGGATGAAATCCTTCACCAACAACTTCTCCTGCTTGAACAATCACAGAACCGACCAACGGATTTGGTGCAGTGCGTCCTAAAGCACGACGCGCTAGTTGCAAACACCGCTGCATCATCACTCGATCGAAATCGGTGATAGCAGTTCCCTCTGGTTGTAAATCTGCTTGGGAGAATGATTTCACCTGTAAGTTATTTTCCTCTTGAATAGTGCTTGCAGTAATTTCATTAAATCGGGCGAGAAAGTATTCAGGATTCTGGGCTTATATTATAAAAAATCAGCAATGCTCTCAATCAATCTTTCATTTTTGTCCACCAACGATTTAGGGGGTAGTATACCACTGGTGCCCATAGGCTACTCACAATCGCAGAAGCTAAGGCAACACGCTGGTAGTATGTCCAGATTTTGCCAAAATGACTGACTGTCGCAGTGTATTTTCCTGCGATCGCCGCACTCCAGATGCTAAATTGAGCTGCGATCATTATTTCAGTGAATGCTGCCATCACAAAGACAATCAAAGCAACCGAAATAAAGTCTTCCTGAAGATAGCGCTGCTTATGTAAGCGAGCTGTCACAATTCCTACTAAAGCCAAACTCAGAGCATGTGAGGGAACAGGTGCTGTCATACCATCTTGCAGTAAACCAACAATAACTCCGGCGATCGCTCCCTGAACAGCTGTACGCTTAATGCTCCAAGCAACAACCCAGATTAATAGCCAATTAGGAGCAATCCCCGCTAATTCCATTCCAGGTAAGCGCATTGGTGATAGCAGTAAGCACAACAAAACTGAACCAACAGTTACAAGCCAATTGATCGCCTGACGTTTGTACAAATGCCTTAGAGAAATACGGTTCAAGATTTTGATATCTCCTTGTGGCAGATGAGGAGGGGTCACAGGTCAGAGTTCAAAGGTCAGCAGATAGCTTTGGTCTCTGATTTTCGATTCCTGGTTTCTTCTTCGTTGAAACAACGACCCATTCTAGATGAGGCATTGGTGCAGAAAGGGCAATTACCGCTTCTGGAGCTGGACTTTTTTTGAGGTCGATTGATTCGACAATTCCTACAGGTATACCTGCGGGAAAAATTTGGCTATAAGGCGATGTTGCGATCGCATCTCCTGGACGTACATCAGGAACTTTATCAAAAAACTGCATGACAGCATAATTTGCAGATTGCCCGCGCAAGAACCCCATAAAGCGGCTACGGCTAATTGTGACACCAAATTGACTTGTCGGATCGCTAATTAGCAATACACGGCTTGTGTGAGGAGAGACACTGGTAACTCTACCAACTAGTCCACCAGGAGCAGTTACAATATCACCAACTTGAATTCCTGCTTGACTGCCGCGTCCTAAAGTGACTTGTTGCCACCACTGATCTGCACTGCGACCAATAACTGGCACTGTAATTGCCTGCTGCGTTGAATCTTTTTCATTGTTATTAATCTGATTGACATATCCCAACAACTCTTCAAGCTGTTGGTTTTTATTTTCTAGTTCTACTATGCGTGTTTCCAGTTCTTGCACTCTGGCATCGTATAGGTATATGTCTTGATTGGAACTAGACTGAAATGGACGTGTCAATACTTGATAAACTTCAACAACAACTGCTCCCTGAGTATGGCGAATTGCCCAGGCAGTACCGAAAGACAAACTTACCAGCACTAGTGTTAGAGCATAGCGCTCCCACCAGCGACGAATGATATACATAGTTTTTGCAGTCAGCTTCTAGCTTGTGATTCAGTTGTATAGCAGTGGTCAGAGGACGCGCTTTACGCAGACCTACGGTTCAGAAGTCAGGGGTAAAAGTTATATCCAATCCGCTTGATTACTGAATTAACATGGTGAGTGAGGGTGACTAGCAACTAACCGCTAATGTCTTTACCATATTGACCATTGCTATAGGAAGAAACGCTTTCTGTTATATCCTTTAAGAGTGGCTACTGTGTAGACTTTGCTAAAGAAAAGGTCGGGAGTTAGGAATCAGGGGTTAGGGTCACAGAAAAATCCGCACCTCCAATATTGCCATTAGATTTTCCCAAAGCTTCATATCAGGGAATTTCCCTAACCTCTGATCTCCGACCCCTGTTAACTTAGATCGTACGCGATCGCGCACTAAATACAGGTTCCATTTGTTTAAATTTTTCTAAAACGCGACCTGTGCCTAAGACAACACAGCTTAAGGGATCAGCTGCAATATGAGTAGCAATACCTGTTTCATGGCTAATTAATGTATCTATCCCTTTGAGTAAAGCACCACCACCGGCGAGAACTATTCCACGATCAACAATATCAGCAGCAAGTTCTGGAGGTGTTCGTTCGAGCGTTCGCTTCACTGCTTCAATAATCGTGGACAATGGTTCTGACATACTTTCGCGAATTTCGGGTTCTTTAATTGTCACAGTGCGTGGTAAACCCGATAGCAAGTGCAACCCGCGTACCTCCATGACATTTTCTTCGTCATTCCGCATAGGATATGCCGAACCAATCCGAATTTTAATTTCTTCGGCAGTACGTTCGCCAATGACCAAGTTGTAGATTTTCTTCATGTACTGCACGATCGCTTCATTGAGTTCATCTCCAGCAACTCGTACTGATTCACTCACAACTGTGCCAAAAAGACTTAACACCGCGACTTCAGTTGTTCCTCCACCAATATCGATAATCATGTTACCAACCGCCTCCGTGACAGGAATTCCAGCACCAATTGCAGCCGCTATAGGTTCTTCAATCAAAAACACATCTCTAGCACCTGCTTGAGTAGCTGCATCCATCAGCGCGCGTCGTTCTACACCTGTGACACCTGTAGGAATCCCAATAACCATGCGCGGGGAGACAATGCGACCTTCATGTACGCGTTGAATAAAATGCTTAAGCATCAGTTCAGCCGTATCAAAATCAGCAATGACACCATCGCGTAAAGGGCGCGTTACAGTCACATTTCCAGGTGTACGACCCATCATGCGTTTAGCTTCTTCACCCACTGCTGGAGGCATTTTGCCATTTTTGTCAATTGCAATCACAGAAGGCTCTTGTAAGACAATGCCTTTACCAGATACATATACCAGGGTATTGGCAGTACCAAGGTCAATACCCATGTCTTTTGATAATGACAACCGATTAAAAAAACCTAAAAAAGCCACGCCTTTCACTCCCCAACGCGAGATAAATTCTTGTATAGCCGACTTTACGATGTCTAATCGTGCAGGATTCTATTATGTCTAGTGTTCTCAGTCTAGTCGAGTCGAAATAAATTCTTTTTTATCTTTAATTGTAAGTAGTAGGCGAAAATAAGTCTTACTGCTAGCCTAGGTAACTGGTGATTGATAAAACTATTTATAAGCAAATTACCCATTACCTATTACCCGATCTAACGCAGGACGTGTTTGAATTCGGTCGCGACTGCCTGTAGGAATTGCAGCAATCAGCGATCGCGTATATGTTTCTTTCGGATCGCTATAAATTTCTTCAGCAGCACCTTGTTCAACGATTTGTCCGCGATTCATGACTAAGATGCGATCGCTCATAAACTTAACGACACTCAAGTCGTGCGAAATAAAAATATAGGTCAGATTAAACTCAGCTTGCAATTCTTTCAACAAATTCAAGACTTGTGCTTGTACCGAGACATCCAATGATGACACCGACTCATCACAAATAATAAACTTGGGATTGAGTGCGAGTGCTCTAGCAATACAAATGCGTTGCCGTTGACCTCCAGAAAATTGGTGCGGATAACGATTCATTTGTTTGGGATCAATACCGACCCGATCTAATAAATAAGCAGCGCGATCGCGGCGTTGACGAGATGATTGACTTGCAGCATGAATCACGAGTGGTTCCATGACCGCATCACCAATTTTCATGCGCGGATCAAGCGAACTAAAGGGATTTTGAAAAATAATTTGCATCTCCCGCCGGAGTTGTTGCAAAGGACGTCCTTTTAGGTTTGTGACATCCCGTTCTTCAAAGAAAACTTGTCCCCCCATTGGCTCAACAAGCCGCAATAAAGTACGACCAAGCGTTGTTTTACCACAA
Organism: Gloeocapsopsis sp. IPPAS B-1203; assembly: GCF_002749975.1. Classification (NCBI taxonomy): domain Bacteria; kingdom Bacillati; phylum Cyanobacteriota; class Cyanophyceae; order Chroococcidiopsidales; family Chroococcidiopsidaceae; genus Gloeocapsopsis; species Gloeocapsopsis sp. IPPAS B-1203. Next base: position 36,302 of record NZ_PEIG01000016.1, read on the forward strand.
CCCGACTCACCTACTAATCCTAATGTCTCGCCAGGGTACACGACAAAAGAAACGCCATTCACAGCAAGAAAGTAGCGTTTAGTTCGACCAAAGACGCCACGAATGGGAAAGCCCACTTGCAAATTCTGAACTTGAAGGAGTGGTGATTGTTGTTTTAAATTTGTCAAGCGTTGCGCTAAGGTTTCTGAACTGATTTGTGGTGGTAGTGTTGGTTCTTTGGCTTGAATTTCGACGTCACCTGCGCGTGTTAATCCCACACTCATAAAATCAGAGACTGTGAGAAGATACTGCGATCGCCTGTCTAAAGTTGGACGACACGCGAGCAAACCTTTGGTGTATGGATGTTGAGGATGTGTAAAAATTTGCTCAGCTAAACCATACTCTACAATTTTGCCTTGGTACATGACAGCAACTGAATCGGCAATTTCAGCAATAATTCCCAAGTCGTGAGTAATAAACATCATCGACATTTGACGGCGATCGCGCAATTCCCTAAGCAAGTCTAAAATTGTCGCTTGCACTGTGACATCCAGTGCAGTTGTTGGTTCGTCTGCAATTAATAGTGCAGGATCGCAAGAAATTGCCATCGCGATCATGACGCGCTGTAATTGACCGCCAGAAAGTTCGTGAGGATAGCGATCGAGAATTGCCTGCTTTTGCTGTTGAACAAATAACTCGCGCTGACGCTGATCAAGACGATGACCTTGCATTGTATCTGTGTACTGCTGACGTAACTCATCATCACTTGGCAATAATTTGACTTCCTGTAAAAGCGCGATCGCTTGTCTTGTTGCTTCTTTTTGGGAAATATTTTGATGTTGTCGCAGTGCTTCTATTAACTGAAACCCGATTGTATAGACTGGGTTAAGCGAACTCATCGGTTCTTGAAAAATCATCGCAATTTTTCCGCCACGATATTGTTGCATGCGTTCGGGTGGCAGTTCCAATAAATTTATTAGTTCACTACTGTGATTGCGATCGCGAAACCAAACTTCGCCACCTGTAATCACGCCTGGAGACGGAATCAACCCCATGACAGCCAAAGATGTAACAGATTTCCCTGAACCAGACTCTCCTACAATTCCTAGTGTCTGACCGCGTTGTACCTGAAACGAAATTCCGTCAACAGCCTTCACTTGCCTTTCATCACCCAAAAATTCAATTTGCAGATTCCGAACATCCAAAACATCATTACTCATAAGATTTACTATGGGAGGTTAACTAAAAATTAACTGGATTTTAACAGGGGTGAGGAGCGTTAGCGTTTAGCGGGACGAAGTCCGGAGCGAGGAGCGAGTGAATCGAAGAAACTATACATTTTTACAAACTAAGAAAATGACCGACGAGATAAAGCGAACCACACAGCACAACAAGACGAGACGGTGCAGCGATTGCAGATGTTAGGGCGGATTCTACATCTTTATGAGTAGAACACTCTGATAAGTTAGGACAGATTTTTTGGGCAAGTCGTGCCAATTGTTCTGGATCGGCTGAACTATGATCGGGAACAGGAACTAAAAATAAACGATCGTGCGATCGCAACAAAGCCTCAAATATTTCCCTATGATCTTTTGTCGATAGCATTCCCATTACCCAAGTTACTGAATCAACAGCAAAAGTATCCACAAATTGCCGTAAAACTTGAGCCGCAGCTGGATTATGCGCTCCATCAATTAACAACTCGCGACCCTGCCAAGTGTACCATTGCAACCGCCCCAACCACTGAGTTTTCGCTATACCCTGCACGATCGCTTCTGATGATATCTGCCAACCTTTTTTTTGTAAGATTTGTAGAGTAGCGATCGCCAACGCCGAATTCACCAACTGAAACTCCCCCAGCAACGGCAAAAGATACTGAACACCCCCATACTCTACACATTCTTGACTCTGCGTCTGTGTGGTTCGTACCTCCGCAGCCTCCACCCACACGTCCACGCACCCCAACTCCTGAATTCTCTTTTGCACCACTACTTTTGCTTCTAGTGGCAAAGGTCCCACAACTGCTGCACATCCAGGCTTCAAAATTCCTGCCTTTTCCCGCGCAATATCTGTCAAAGTAGGACCTAACTGTTGCCAATGTTCTCGACTAATCGAAGTAATGATACTAACAAGTGGTGTCGCGCAAACATTAGTCGCATCCAAACGCCCCCCCAAACCCACTTCTACCACTGCAACATCGACCTGCTGTTGTGCAAAGTATAGCCAAGCTGCTGCTGTGAAAACTTCAAACTGCGTCGGTGTCTCCTGCTGTAAGGCGATCGCCTGTTGCACCCGCAACAACAATTCTGCTAATTTTTCCTGAGTAATAGGTTTTTCATTAATACAAATTCGCTCAGTCCAATCGATGAGATGAGGGGAAGTGTAGCGCCCCACACAGTAACCAGCTTGAGTCAATACTGAAGATAAGTAAGCACACACCGATCCTTTACCATTTGTTCCAGCAACATGAATTATCGGTACTCGCTGCTGTGGATTACCTAGATTTGCCAATAATTGCTCAATACGTTCTAATCCCAAGTGAACGCCGAAGCGTTGAAAAGGTTGTAAAAGAGAATCAATGTCCACTGTTTTGACGACTAGCTCCTAGCTTTCAACATACACCGTGTTGAGGAGTATATAATCTTTAGTATGAAGTCCGCGCCTTTTATGAGTTCTCAGTTTTGAGTCTGAGAGGGTCGTGAAGTGTTGATTTAAGAAAACTCTTCATGATTCAAAACTTTTGCAGTAATCCCTGATTTCAACTTTCTTGATTTGTCTGCGAAGTTAACTCAAAATTCAAAACTCAAAATTCAAAACTTTTGAATAGCGTTAGCGAAATTATGTCAGCACTTACTCAAACCCCAGCTACTCGCTCCACCGCTACGGGGCAAGATATCGGCGGCAATGTGCAAAAATATGAATGGACATGGCAAGAACAAACCTTCACTGTGGTTTATGAAACAAAAGGTGAAGGAACTCCAGTGTTACTTTTGCCAGCGTTTAGCACCGTCTCTACACGGGCAGAAATGCGAGGTCTAGCAGAAAAACTGACGACTCAGCATCAGGTAGTCGCCCTCGATTGGTTAGGATTTGGGCAATCTGATCGCCCACCGTTAGATTACGAACCTACCATCTATCATCAGTTGCTGCAAGATTTTGTCCGAGATACATTTTCCCATCCCATCGCAGTCGTTGCTGCGGGTCATGCTGCAGGTTATGTGATGCAATTAGCACAACAATCTGATGTTTGGTCGCGCATTGTATTAGTTGCACCAACCTGGCGGGGTCCTTTTACAGTCATGGGAGCAAGTAAACCTGTAGCAGGAATGGTACGAGAGTTAGTGCGATCGCCACTCCTTGGTCAAGCACTGTACCAAGCCAACACAACTCCGGCATTTCTCCGCTTCATGTACGGTAGGCACGTCTATGTAGATAAAGCCCGCTTAACACCAGAGTTTATTCAGCAAAAGCGACAAATTACTCAGCACTCAGGAGCAAGATTTGCACCAGCAGCATTTGTGACTGGGAGACTCGATCCTGTTACAAGTCGTACTGATTTCTTACAACTATTTCAAGTGTCGCTTCCTATTATGGTGATTGTTGGTAGCCAAGCACCGCCGTCATCGACTGCTGAAATGGAAGCTGTTGCGGCAGTTCCTGGAATTCAGACACAAACACTTCCAGGAACTTTAGGTTTGCACGAAGAGTACGCAGCAGAAGTTGCAGAGGTCGTTTTACCGTTTTTGAATTCTTAGTCAGAGGAATATAATATTGATGAGTCGAAACGTACTAGGCGAAGAGTTAGAAACTTGTTGTACCTCTCCTATGACAGGGTTTTATCGTAATGGAGTGTGTGAAACAGGTCCGCAAGATAGTGGAACGCACGTTGTTTGCGCGCAAGTCACTGCAGAGTTTTTAGCATTTACTCGTTCTCGAGGTAATGACCTCAGTACGCCCAGACCAATGTCTAATTTTCCTGGACTCAAATCAGGCGATCGCTGGTGTCTTTGCGCCTCGCGTTGGAAAGAAGCGCTAGATGCTGGGGTTGCCCCTCCTGTGATTCTATCTGCAACGCATGAAGCAATTTTGAATTTTGTCTCTCTACAAGACCTCAAACATCGCGCCTTGAATCTCGACTAGCTAGTACTTTCATCCCTTCTGAAACCTTATAGTTTTGTACAGGTGATACTCTTTTGGATAGATGAACTGCCATTTAGTTGTCAGTACAACTTGAGGTAGCAATGTCTAAGGAGGGTGTACATAGATCATGGCAGACAACGGAAATAACACAGCGTTAAGCAACCTGGAGTACGATCTACTGACAGCGTTACAGAATAAAGCAGAAGCTGTCAAAGCTTACGACACTTACATTCAAGATGCCCAACAAATGCAATCGCAACCTTGTGTTGAGCTATTTCAAAAGCTGCGTCAAGCAGATGTAGAGCAAGCACAGGAGATTCGTCAACATCTGCAAGAAGTTATGCAAAAAGGCAAAATGTAAACTAAGCTACACAAAACTTCAGTAAGTTTGAGAATTAAACGTGTCTTGAGTTTGTGCAGAATTTTTCATAATCTTTAGTGTATTGTGGGGTATTCACTCGAAAGCCCCATTTTTTATGGCAGTATTAGTTTAAATTTACCTCTTAAGACAGATTAATTAAAAGAAATATAAATTTATTCTGTAGCAGCTGTTACTGAATCCTGTCTTTGTTAGAATATCAGGATATAAATTGCAAATTACAGAGAACAATGATTATGAACAGAAAGCAACAAGCCGCAAAACAAGCAGCGGAAGCCCACCGCACTAATATCCAAAGAAGCTTGCAGCACCGATTAGAAGTTGCAAAATCTCAAGGTGATGAAAAGCTTATCCGACAACTAGAAGCAGAACTCAATTACTTTAACTAAACCAGAAATTAGCTGCTAGCTAAACACTAAAAGATAGCTTATAGAACGTAATGTGAGGGACATCATATATGATGTCCCTTAATTTTTTTGCTATCTTGATTTACTAATTGACTATAACTGCAAGACAAAAACTTAACACAGATATTTAAACAGCAGTATCTATCATAAGTTTGCTGAAAGTAAACAATCTTGTGTGTAGAGTTACCAATCCTTTAGTTGATCTCATACTAGAGAACAAAAATTAGGCAATATCTATATTTCTGAGCTAAAACAGAAATATCGCTTACTAGTAATCTAGTTCCTTAACAAACAGACATAGGAACTTTATTTGAGGAAATGGTAATGATAGAAATGTTTTTTAATAGCTTTCTATACATATTACAGGCTCATAGTCGTTGGATGAGTTGGAATTTGTTTTTAGCTTTTATTCCGTTAGGATTAAGCGTGCTTTTATTTCGACGTAAAAGTTTAAATCGTTCTCTATCTTGGTGGTTAGGGTTTCTTGTCTTTTTTGCTTTTCTACCAAACGCACCTTATGTTTTAACAGATATTATTCATTTAGTTACATATATTCGTAGAGTTGATTCTATATGGCTAATTACTTTAATTTTATTCCCCTTGTACTTGTTATTTATGTCACTAGGATTTGAAGCATATGTTATCTCTTTAATCAATTTAGGTTCCTATTTGCATCGCATAGGAAAAACTCGATGGATTACTAGCGCTGAATTAATTACTCATGCTTTGTGTGCTGTAGGAGTTTACTTAGGTCGATTTCAGAGATTTAATAGCTGGGACTTAGTTACACAACTAGATGTAGTGGCTACTAGTTTAATAGAAGATTTATTAGGTAAGCGTCCACTTGTTATTATTGCAATCACTTTTATTATAATTACTGTTTTATATTGGATTACCAAACAATTGAACTTGGGAATTATTTTACGACAACGCAGTTTTATCAAGTCGCGGCAGCAAAATTCAAATCGTGTTTCGCAAACTGAGACTTAATTGCAACGTAAATTTTATAAAAATAAAATAATCTTATTTAAGATGCCACTTTTTTTGAAAGATGAGCTGCTGATATCACTCAAGAAAGAGGTAAAAAGAAGTTTCATAATATGTTTGGAAATGCTATATGGTTCCTAAGTGATTCGTAATTAACAGCAGCATAGAAAAATAGCTGTTAGCTAATATTTGCGAACAATTAGCAATCTGGAGTGAATGCTCGTAACTTGAATAGAAATACTGTGTATGTTGACATTGCTAACTGACTTTGGATTAACTGATATATATGTGGGTGTAATGAAGGGAATAATCACTCAAATCAATCCTCATATAAATGTCATTGATCTGACACATCAAATTCCTCCTCAAAATATCGCAGCAGCAAGATTTTGCTTAATGAATGCTTATACTTACTTTCCTAGTGGAACTGTTCATCTTGGTGTTGTCGATCCTGGTGTGGGTAGTACGAGACGAGCGATCGCAGTAGAATTTGCCACAGGGTTTTTAGTTGGACCTGATAATGGTATATTTAGTGGTGTATTAAGTCAAACTCCTGCTTTAAAAGCGGTAGAATTAACGAACTCAGATTACTGGCGAGTTGCACAAAGTAGTGCCACATTTCATGGTAGAGATATCTTTGCACCTGTTGCAGCGCATCTTACTAGTGGAGTTTCTCTTGATGACTTGGGAGGCGTCATTGACGTTGCATCATTGGTAAAGCTGGAAATACCAAACTCCACTATTATGGACACAAGTATTCAGGGTTGTATTCAATATATCGATGGTTTTGGTAATTTAATTACTAATATTCCTGGCAATGACATGCTTAGTAAGCAGTGGGCTGTTATCGCCGGAGGAGTAGAAATACCAGGAGGTAAGACGTATAGCGAACAACTGCAGGGAAGTGCGATCGCTCTTGTTGGTAGTCATGGTTGGATTGAAATTGCAGTTAATGGTGGTAGTGCGCGATCGCAGCTACACTTGGATTATTTAGATCCTGTTCAAGTCTTGTTTTGAGTTAGGGTGGAATTGAACACATCACGGTCGATGACGTATGACTCAACATGTATCTGAATCAATCGTTTACCAAGGTCAATTTGGTGAATTCACAATTAATGAGGGCGATCGCACTGGCGTTATTGTCTATCGCACAGGGTTAATGGTAGCTGCATTGAGTTTTGCTCTTGGTAGTGCTTTAGTGTTACTGAATCACAATGCAGTGAATTTACAAATTCTAACTCCTTTATTTGCTTGTTTTTGCATAGCATTAGGCGTAAGCCTGTTTACAATTCATATTTATTTAGCAGCACTTCATCGATTACTCCAAATTTTTTGGGCAATTGGCACATTATCTGCTGTCTTTTTTGCAGTTTCTAGTGTTGAACCTTTAGCACTCACAATCTACAATCATCCAACGAGTTTGTTTGGTGTTGGTTTCGTTTTCGCTGCTTTGACGGGCATTTACTTTAAAGAAGCCTTTTGTTTTGATCGTTTAGAAACAAAAGTTTTGACGCCATTAGTACCCATTCTATTATTGGGTCATATATTACAAGTTTTACCTGTGCAATTGGAACAAATAATGCTAGCAGGATGGGCAACATTGTTTGTTGTATTTGCCTTGCGTAAGGTAATACAACCTATCCCTCCAGATATTGGAGATAAATCAGTTTTTGTTTATTTAAAACAACAGCGTTTTAAAAGTTCTGAGTTTTGAGTTAGCCCTGTAGATGAATATAAGGTTTAAAAATATACCGTACTTTATGAAGCGATCGCAGATATTAACCCACAATTTTTAAAAACAGTATGAAGAAAATAAAAGAATAGTGACAAGGAAATAGAGGCTAGGAAAAGATAGAAAGTAGGAAATTTGAACCTAATTCATTTTAAGCTTCTATCCTTGAGGAATAAAGATTGTTAGCTGAACGTGCTTACTGGCTTGCTTGGTCACAAATTAGTGGAATTGGTCCAGTTTTGTTGCAACGATTGCAACAGCATTTTGGAACTTTAGCTACAGCATGGGATGCGCAAGAACAAGAGTTACAGCAAGTTGAAGGTTTCGGAGTTCAGACAATTGCAGCAATCAGTGCAGGGCGATCGCATCTTCACCCAGAACAGCTTTTACTCGAACACCAACAACAAAACATAAATTTCTGGACACCTGTTGATACCGATTATCCTCAATTGTTGTTAGAAATTCCTAGTCCACCACCAATATTGTACTATCGTGGTAATGTCGATCTTCAGGAAAATTTTGGGCAAAAATCCCTGATTAGCATCGTCGGTACGCGCAATCCTTCAGAATATGGTAAGCGGTGGACGCGCAAACTGAGTACTACTTTAGCAAGAAATGGGTTTACAGTTGTTTCCGGTTTAGCAGATGGAATTGATACCGAAGCACATCACAGCTGCTTAGCAGCTGGAGGCAGAACAATTGCAGTATTGGGTACTGGTGTTGATATTGTGTATCCATCCCGAAATCGCGATCTTTATCAACAAATTCTCCATCAAGGGTTAGTTGTGAGTGAGTATCCTGCTAAGACACCACCAGATCGCGCCCATTTTCCCCGCCGTAATCGGATTATCGCAGGTCTAACTCGTGCAGTACTAGTTCTAGAAGCACCGACACGTTCAGGTGCATTAATTACTGCACATTATGCAAATGAATTCTGTCGCGATGTTTACGCCTTACCAGGATCTTTAGACAATCCGCGATCGCTAGGCTGCTTGGAGTTATTACATAAAGGCGCTGGAGCTATTTTAGGCGAAGATTCTTTACTAGAAATGCTAGGCTCAATGCCACAAATTGATCAGGCACTACCCTCAGCAACACAACTACCAGAATTAGCACCAGAGTTGGAGAAAATCTTTAGGGCGATTGCTGCTGAATCTATGCCATTCGACTTGATTGTACAACAAACCGGTTTCTCAGCGAGTCAAGTTTCGAGCGCACTTCTACAACTAGAACTTGTCGGGCTAGTGTCTCAATTACCTGGAATGCGCTATCAGCGGTGCTAAGGCGTATAAACACTATATCGATTGCGTCCTTCCCGCTTCGCCTGATATAGCGCTTTATCTGCAAATGCAATTGCACTCTTCCATGAAATATCAAGTTGTGGTACGGTGCAGGTAATTCCTAGACTTAAGGTGACGCAATCGCTCACTAATGATTGGTTGTGGGGAATATTGAGGCTGTAAATTTCAGTTACGATTGCTTCTGCAACTTTTTTAGCTCCTTTGACTGAAGTGTAAGGCAATATGACGGCAAACTCTTCACCTCCATACCGAGCAACTAAGTCTGTGGGGCGGTTTAAGACAGAACTAATTGCTTGAGCAATTTTCCACAAACATTCATCGCCTGCTTGATGTCCATAGTAATCGTTATAAAGCTTGAAGTGATCGACATCAATTAAAATCAGCGCTAAAGATTGCTGTTGGCATGCCAAAAACTGCCACTGTTGCTGCCAATACTCATCAAAGCGACGGCGATTGGCAACGAGTGTCAAGTTATCTACAATTGCTAGTCGGAGTAGTTCGCGATTGGCTTCTTCTAAGGCGGCTGTTCGCTGGGCAACTTTCATCTCAAGGGTGTATGTATACTCTTCTAGCTGGAGTTTAACTTGCTCTAAGCGATCCAGAGTGTGGGCGAGTTCAAGTTGCTGTTGTTGAATTGTGTTGATGTCTCGGTAAGATCGTAGTGCTGCAATTACTGTTGTTAACAGTTTTTGACGAGTGAGTTCTATTTTGAGTTTATAGTCATTGATATCGTAATTTAAAATAACAGATTCTTCAGGAGCTTCGCCAGGATGTCCCGTGCGCAAAATGATTCGGACATGCTGATTTTTGAGTTCTTCACGAATATACTGAACAACTTGCAATCCAGCATCGTTCGTTTCCATCACTACATCTAGCAAGATTAGCGCAGCATCAGAGTGAGCGATCGCTAGTAATTCTTTCGCCTCTTTACCTGAGTACGCAGACAAAAATGCGAGTTTTCTGTTCTCAAACTGAACGTTATTGAGTGCTAGTTGCGTTGCTCGATGCACATCAGGTTCGTCGTCTACAATGATGACATTCCAATTATTTGGTGGGATCGGCAGTTCCTGCGCCGCTGTCTCAGTTTCATCGCCAAAGCAGATCTCATCATCCTTCAAGAAAATGACATCTTGTTGAAATTGATTCTGCAATTTAGGGTTGATAGGAAACATCAATGGCTACTTTTGTTAAGTTGAAGGCTCAAGTCACCGAAGTAGGAAGTTCAATTATAAATAGCGTGCCCTTTCCTACCTCGCTTTGAACAGCAATCCTGCCTTGTAATTTTTGAGTAACTAGGTTGTAAGTAATATGCAATCCCAATCCTGTTCCTCCTTTCTCTCTGGCAGTTGTAAAAAAGGGTTCAAAGATTTTTTCTAAAATTTGTGTAGGGATACCAGTACCGTCGTCACGGTACTGAATTACGACTTGGTCGTTATGTTTTGTCACATCAAAACGCAAATGACCTTTTGCTTGTTGTGAGTAGCCATGAATAAGTGAATTTGTCATTAAATTAGTCACTACTTGAGCTAATGCACCAGGATAGCTGTGAATCGCGATCGCATCGTTGCCTTCAATTGTTACGGTGTGTAAGTTTTTTCTAAATTGAGGCGAGAGACTCATCACGACTTCCTCAAGGTAATGCTTAACAGAAAATGTGCGTTGCTCTAGGCTGGATTGATCGACAGCAACTTGTTTGAAGCTTTGCACCAATTCACCCGCACGATTGAGGTTATTTAAAATTAAGTTAGTACTTTCTTGAGCAATATCTAAGTAATTATTTAAAGTTGAACGCTTGAGTTGTCCTGTCTTGACTGTCATCATGAGCGATCGCGTTTCATCCATTAAAGTTGAGGCAAGGGTGACGCTAGTTCCGACTGGAGTACTAATTTCATGGGCAACACCTGCAACCAAACTACCCAAAGCCGCCATTTTCTCAGTTTCGACTAGCTTATCTTTCATCCTAGTCAGTTCATCAAATGCTTGTTCTAAATCAGCACTCTTTTTTTCAAGAATGCTTTGATATTCTTGCAAATCGCCAATGACACGCTTGAGCAGAAATTCCTTGCTACGATTCGTTGCTTCTAATCTAGCGCGATCAATTTCCGAACGTTCTAACTTCTTTTGAAGAATGCGAATTTCTCTATTTAGTTGTTTAATCTCAAGCTCAAATTTTGGAGACATAAGCTATCATTGGCTGCCAATCAATAAAGTGACAAATGTCGTATTGTGGAAAAAAGTTTGCCCTGTATTGCTCAGTGGTGCAATCTCTCCATAAGTGTAAAAACCGCACCCTGCTATGACTTGTTTTGAGGAGTGAGCGATCGCTTGGTATTCTTCATTTGCCCGTGTACCTAAAATGTGCCGTCGCCAAGCACACGAGAAAAATAGTGCTGCTTCTGGTGCTTGCCCTGGATATTTTGCCCATGCTTCTATAGAAGCCGTTTGTGAAGCAGTAATAACATCATCGATAGAAGCATCTGTAATCTGGACAACGGAATGCTCAGGGATATCTCCTGAAACAGTAATGCTACCTTGTTCTAAATCGTGACCTACTGATCCTCTTAAAAAAAATTGCTCTTCACCAGGTGGAAACACAGCAAGTGGGTAAACAGCATCAGGTGCTGAATTGTTTAAATAATAGTGATAGAAATCTAGAGCGGGCTTACCATCAATTTCATAAATAATATTTTTGTTGACTTTCGTAATCAGACTGCGTTTGCCAATAGGACGCCACCCACCCGCCACACCATAGGAAAAGAATAGTTTTCCAGCCACAAGAAGCACAGGAACTGCGTCACTCAAAACCTCTGTGTTGAAGAATTGATAGGTACGTTTGTATTGCCATTGATCTGCAGCAGCGCCACCAAAGATTGGGATTGTTCCTAAAGCTGCTTTTAGCCCTTGCAAAATCGAAACTGTGGAGGTAGTTAAACTCTCTGGCACAGTAATACAAAATTGAATAGGTAAAGTGAGGCGGTGTTTTGCCGTTTCAACTGCTTGTTGAGCGATCGCCTCTGGGTTTTGAGACACATTGCGCCCAATAGATGCTCGAAATTCTATATTGTCTGCACAAAAAAGCATCAGTGTCAATGAGTCTTGCTGAAATTCTAAAATTGAGGAAATTTCACCATCTGTTGTTCCTCCAATCAATTCAATCTTAGGAAAGGCTTCATTAATCTGTTGCAGAATTAAATGATGATCGAAGTCGATTGCAGCAAATAAAAGTCCTGCTTGTGGTGTCTGTGCTAGAGTACTCCGACACTGTTGGATAACTTCCTTGACAGCTTCTAGCGAATCAGGATCGCTACTATGACCAATCGCTACTTTTAACATTTTTAATAAACTGCTTTGATCGCAATGTAAATTTTAGCTATCAAATAAGTAGAGTAAGGGTAGGTATCTTGCCTGCCCCATAGTTTGTATTTCATTTGTTGACTACTTAGATACCTTCACAAGACTATAGTTCCCCAAAACATTGAGCAGTTATCATTAAGCACACTTAAAATAGAGAAAAAATTATTGAAACTTGCGATCGCATCTGACTTTTTACATTAAAAAATTGTGTTATGTCATTTCACGAGATGGTAGCTAACAATAAATTTTTCCCTCTTTCTGAAGCTACTTGTTTGTAACCAAATTAAAGTTAAACGTTCTTAAGTAAGTGCTCTACTGACGAACATTGTGTGGTTTTTTCGTATCAAGTTTTATGGGTACAAAAGAATTAAGAATTATAGTAATGGAAGTAAAGCTTAGGACATTCTAGAAGCTTAGAGCCAATATCCCAACTAAGCTTTTAACCCTAACTCCTGACTCTGTTATAGTTCAAACTACTGAAATAAACAAAAAGGACAGGCTAAAACCCGTCCTCAAAGAAGAATTCAATTAAACTCAAGTTTAGAAATTCATTTCTGCTGCTTGGACTTTCTCAACTTGCTTTTTCTTCAGTACTAGTAGTACTTGACATAGCATAATTGCGGCTAAAAATGCCATCAACCATTGAATTCTTGCGGTACTTTGGAGCACAATTTCACCGTCGTCTTGACCAAAGCCACCGACGTTCGGGTTATCAGTCAAAGCATCGCCAGCTGCTACTGCTTGTCCTTCGGAGACAATCAGTTTTGGTCCTAGAGGAATTGTCTCAACGACTGTTTCACCTGAATCAGCATTAATAGTGACTTGGTACTGTGTTGTTCCGTTTTCATCAGTAGTTTGAGCAATTTTAGCAATTGTTCCTGCGGCTGAGGCGTTGTAAACTGAGTTGTTACTTTTCTCACCTGTCGGGTAAACTTGACCTCGTCCGCGATTACCACCTACATGAACAGGATATTTGCCAAAGTGAATATTTTTGTCTGATCTTGGATCGGGTGATAGTACTGGAAAAACGATTTCTTGATACTGTTCGCCTGGTAGAGGTCCAACGATGACAATATTGTCTTTATCTTCGCTATAGGGTTGGAAGTAAAGATCGCCAACTTTTTCTTTCATCTCCTCCGAAATGCGTTCAGGAGGGGCAATCTTAAAGCCTTCCGGTAACATTAATACTGCGCCTACATTTAGCCCGCCCAAAGAACCATCACTAAGAACTTGCTGAGTGTTGGTGTCGTAGGGAATTTTTACAACTGCTTCAAATACAGTATCGGGAAGTACAGATTGCGGTATCTCTACTTCTGTAGGTTTAGCAGCTAAGTGACAGTTAGCACAAACAATTCTTCCTGTAGGTTCGCGGGGAGTTTCGGGATAGGTTTGCTGTGCCCAAAAAGGATAAGCAGCAGCTGACTGGGGAAGTACCAGATCGCTTGCTAGCAAGAAGGTGACAGTAGCGATCGCGATAACTAACGTTTTGACAATCGCTGTTGATAACAAAGCTTTTTTCATCAGTAACCAAACACTTATTTGTGACGAAGGTGCAAATGTATAGGTTATTGGCTAGTGTTTAGTGACTAGTCACTAGAACGCAGCACTTTTTTAAGTCCACCAAGGCGATTCACCAGTACGAAAATCTGTTTCAGTCCAAGGCGTGATGGAAATTTTATCGTCTTCTGGCTTAACATGGACGAGTGCTAACGATAGTGGTGCTGGACCTCGAACAACTTTGCCAGTTTCATCGTACTGCGAGCCATGACAAGGGCACTTAAACTTGTTTTCTGCGGCATTCCAAGGAACAACACAACCAAGGTGGGTACACACCGCGTTCATTCCGTAATCGCCAATTGCTTCTTTACTTTCAACGACAATATAAGTCGGATCGCCTTTGAGTCCTTGGGCGAGTACGCGATCGCCTGGATTGTGCGTTTCTAAGAAGTTACTGACGCTAATATCGTTACCTAGCGCGTCTTTTGCTTTGACACCACCGCCAGCACCACCACTGTTAGGTGGAATAAAGAACTTCACTACCGGATACAATGCTCCTAAAGCTGTTCCGGTAATCGTACCAAAGGTGAGCAAGTTCATGAATTGACGACGCCCCATATCGGGTACGTCCATGGATTTAGACATTTGAGCCATAATTTCTGCGCTTTGCTTGTGTCTTTGTTAACAACGCTGAGATTTGCTCCCAGAACCTCACTTATCCTCTGTTGAAGTCGGTCTACCACGACTTACAACAACTTTCAAGTCCCTCTTTTAAGAGTGTTTCCAGCCTTTTTCAGAGGATCATTACATTTCTTTATATTGGTATCATACCTGAGTTACGCAGCTTTACTTTATAACGAAATGTAAAAGGTCATCGGTAACGAAATGACAGGCAAGGAGTTACGCCAGCTATTGTTGAATAAGTGGGGGCGATCGTACGATGTCCAGTTACGACGTGTCCAAAGCAAAGTTTTTCTGCAGGTGATGTGGAAGTACCTAGAACAAGCGTCTTTCCCGCTTACCGAAGCAGAATATCAAGAACATTTGGATGCGATCGCCAATTATCTTCATGCTTTAGGCGGAACGCAGCAAGTACAACAATTTATTGCTCAAACTCGCGAACGTCCTCGATTAGGTAAAGCCGTTAGTATTCCCCTCGATTTAGATTTGGGTGAACGTGCTTCGGAGTGGCTGATCTAGGAGGGGTCAGAGGTCAGAGGTCAGGGGGAAGAGTTATAAAATTCTACTGCCAAGGGGAACATGGCGATCGGGCTGAATGAGTACCACTTGCCCATCGTCTAAAACAACACCCAAAACTAACACTTCTGACATAAAATTTGCAACTTGACGCGCAGGAAAATTGGTGACAGCTAAAACTTGTTTACCTATTAATTCTTCATGCTGGTATTTAGTAATTTGAGCGCTAGATTTTTTAACTCCTAAAGCACCAAAATCGATCCACAGCTTATATGCTGGTGTTCTAGCTTCTGGAAAATTTACAACTTCTAAAACCTCACCAACGCGAATTTCTACTTTCTCAAAATCGCTGTACGTAATTTCTGTCATTTTCCAATTAACTTAACAGCACCAATGCCACCAAAGTAAAGCCCTAATACTGCACCAGCCAATAAGCTTTGTGTCAGAGGATCAGTTGAGGGTGTTAAGACTGCGCCTAAAATGACTCCGCCTAAAATAACATAGCGCCAACCTGACAGCATCTGCTGAGAAGAAACAATGCCTAATGCCCCAAGCAACAGTTGAATCACAGGAATTTGAAAAGCTAAACCAGTACTAAACAACAGTAGCAGCACGAACTCAAAGTAGCGGTCAATTGACCACAGTTGTTCTACAACATCAGCACCATAGTTAATAAAAAACTTCAATGCAGCAGGAATCAGGGCAACATAAGCAAATACCAATCCAGCAGCAAACAACACTGTTGAACCTAAAACAATTGGTGCGACTAAACGGCGTTCGCGACGTGTTAGCCCTGGTAAGACAAACTGAATAATCTGATACAGCACAAACGGGCTAGCTAAGAGTAACCCACTATACCCCGCTACTTTGATAGAGACAAAAAAGTATTCTCCTGGCGCTAGCTGCAGAAACTTAACTCCTTGCGCCGGAACTTCAAGCAACTGCACAATTGGTTTAACGGCAATAAAGCAGCCAATCACGCCCAAAACTACAGCAATTAACGAGTAAAAAATCCGCTGTCGTAACTCTTCTAAGTGATCGAACAGCGACATCTCTACTTCATCAGGCAACTCATCATCGTGGTTTTCCAAATCCTGCTTGTTTATCTCAGGCTTGGTTTCTTCCAAGTCAGTCGTTGGATCGGGCATAGTTGCACTATCTAATTCTGAGGGCGGCGTCATGAGTCAGCTTCATCGCAAGATTTATTGACTATTTTATCTGTCAGATAGAAGTTCGTAGCCAAAAACTATAGCAGAGGTCAGGGGTTAGGCTTCAAAGTGAGTTAGAGCGACGGTTTGCGTTGCGTGCGGAGGTTTCCTATATTGAGCAAACTTTACAAGACAACGATTCTAAGCATTTATAGTGTCTTAACCATGTTGACCATTGCTATAGAATTTGAGTTTACTCTATATAGGCGAACTCTTTGTATGGCAATTATACTATTGTACTGACGCAAAAATTTCAGGTAATGTTTGAATTTATTGGGGTTGACCGTTCTTATTTAAATAGCCCTGTTGGATCAAAAATGCTTTTAAAGCTGTTGGAAAATCAAGATATTTACCAATCTCGCGATCCTCTTGATAAATCGTCAAGCCCCAATCAGAAGTGCGATCGTAGTTAGCAAGCATGAACTTCCAGCCTTGTTCGTATTCTCCTAAAAGGATCTTTTGTGCTACATATCCAGCCAAAATCCCATTAACTTCATACTGTTCTTTTTTACTTTGTAAAAATGCTTGATACATCTCCCAAGCATGAGATTTGAGATACTGAGTATAGCTACGAGTCACGTTTTCAAATTTACCATCTCTCATTAAATAAATTTGAGATGGCGGAAAAGAGGCTGCATAAGAGCTAAAGGCATACAAAAAAGCGTTATCTACACTCACAAATTCAAATTTTCCATCTGCATTTAAATCTTGAAAAATTCCTCCACGACTATCAAGTAAACCTGTTTCTGACTTCATGAGTTGATTATTTCGTTGCGTGTAAATGGTATAATTAGTACAACAATGAGCGCCTCCACTAAATGTCCTAATAACAACTTCAGGTGTTCCGTTACCATCTAAATCTTTCAGGAAAACACCACCAGTAAATTGAGTTAAAGTACTAGAGCTTAATTGAGAAACACCATCATATGAAATTTGATAGTGTAAATTATCAATTTCATCAAAAGTCTCTTTTTTCTCATAGCTAACATCAACTTCTAGCTTTCCAAGCCTTAATTTTTCATTTTTAAATGATGCTGTATCATAGTCTATTTCAATAACAGTTTTAGCACTTGCTGGATTTGTCAGAGATAATAAAGTTAAGAAAATAAAATAACTACTTATTTGCTTAATTAGGCTGTTCATAAAGGCGCAAAGCAAGTATATAAATAATAGCTATTCAAAGATATGCTAAAGTTTGACAATCGTCAGCTGTACAATTACATAATTGATAAAGTCCTCATGTATGAATCGTAGATGCCCTGCGACTGAAGTCGGGGCTATTTAGACTAAGTGTACTTTCGTACACTAAAATAAGATTTTTTAAAGTAAATCCAAAGAAGTAGACCTTATTTGTTTAGCAGCGAATTCATTCGCCTAGCATTTTTGTATTTTGTAATTGACTAGCGATCGCCTTCAAAATTCACTTTTTCTGACTCCGCTTTGATTTATGCTTTGGAGGAGTTCTATGTGCGCCGAAATATTTTTCACTACGGTAACGCAGCCACACTCTTAAGACTTGAGGAATTTGGTCTTTTTGCTCTGGTGTTAGAGTGTCGTAGAGTTGTAAAGCGCGATCGCGTTCGTGACGACAAGCTGCATTGTTGTGTGCATCCCAATAACTCCTCGCTACACGAATCCGACGACAAACTTCCTTAATCAGTGCTTCTTGAGTGAGTGGAGTATCTTTATCTTTTTTAGTAGGCATTGATGTCAACGCTGGAGCATATATATTCATCTTATGATGGTGATTGAAATTGCAGCTATACAATTGTCAATTTATGGCGTTTTTCTCACTGCTGCTAAAATGAACTCAATTGCTGCTTGAGTATGTTTTTCTACCATTTCTGAACTGAGGCGATCAATGTCCGGCGTTAAGTGCTTCCAGTTTTCTTGCACTGTGAAGTAGAAAATACAAACACTTAAGATATGAGTCAGTGCTAAAAAGGGATCGAGTGTCCGAAAACACCCTTCTACCATGCCACGTTTGAGAATATTAAGTAAATACTTGTGCAAGCTCGACACGTTAGCTTGCTTGAAATACAAACCCTGATTTTGACTTGCTTCTTGAAACCACAGCATTTGGCGGTGCAGATTCTTAGCCTCGTAGGCGATCGCAGTACGAATTACCTCTTTGAGAGCATCTTCTGGTGACAAATCATCAAGTTCCAGTTGATTCACCATCAAGTGAACTTCATCAATCGGACGCTGCAAAACTGCTTTATATAATCCTTCTTTGTTATCGAAGTAGTAGTGAATCATTGCCGTTGTAATCTTGGCACGAGTTGCGATCGCACTTAACCGCGCACCGTGTAAACCATGCTTAGCAAACTCAACTTCTGCTGCATCAAGAATCTGCTGCTGTGTTACTTCAGCATCCCGTATCTGACGAACAGATTTAGTAACACGCTTAGTTCTAGGTGACTGCGCCACAGCATCACATCCGTAATTTGCTTGTTTATGATAGCAAGAGAGTAAGTTGCTGTTGAGAATATCCCAATTGACTCAGTGATATCTTTGTCATAAACTAATTAAAAAATTAATTAGTAAGTGCAAGCTCTATATGACCATGCTGCAAGGCGCACCCTGGCTTTTAGCACATCGCTCCATGCTTAAGCCAAATCAGCCAATGAAGGTTTCGCTCTATGGCAACGATTATGTTCTCTGGCAAGATAGTGTAGGTGCAGTAAGTTGTTTACCAAATGCCTGCCCGCATATGGGAGCAATGCTGTCAGAAGGATGGTGTGTTGCTAAATCTGATGGTAGTAGTACAGTAGCTTGTCCGTTTCATGCCTTAGAGTTTGATGGCTTAGGCTGTACAGTGATACCAGGTGCTAACAAGCCAACAAAACCTTTGCTGCAGCCACTAGAGTTAATTATTCAAGAAAACTTTATTTGGACATACGGTGGACAAGAGCCAAAAATTCCTATTCCAGTTGTCCTGAATCAGATAGCAGGTGAATTTGAATTAATTGGCTACACAGGAGAGTTTAGTGTTAAAACAAACCTCCTCAGTATGCTGCTCAATATGCACGATTACAATCATCAAAACGGTACGCATCGCCCATTATTTGAGATCGAAGAAGTACAGTTTAAGCAATTTCTTGACAACGGACATCACTCTCACGCTTACTTTGATATGCCTCGGACTCAACCCAAACCGCGCGATCTTCTCAAAAAGCCCACACTTCTGGTGTTACCAAAAATCCTTCAAGTTCACTTGGAAAACTGTTTCCCTTGTTTAGTCATTGTTCACGCAGAAAGTCCAATTGCAAGTATCAGAGAATGTCACGTATTTGTTCCCGCAGCTTCAAGCGTAACCCGCACTTACGTTCTTATGTTTGCAAAAATTCATCATCCTTTGGCGCATCTTATCAAGAAGAATTTCTTACCATTAGCTGAAGTTGTTGTCAAGCAGGATGCTGACATTTTAGAAAAGCTGTATGCCAACACCCCACAGTATATCAAGCTAAACAATGAAGTCGGAATGGACTGGGTACGCAGAAATTTTGAGAGTTTTCCTCAAGTAGTAGAGCCAAATCTATCGCGATACTGAATTAATTAGAAGTAACAACGGCAGAGATAAAACACTCCGCCGCTTATAGTATAGATGTCACCTAATCAATAACTAAACTGGTTCTCTAACCCGTGGAGGTTCTTCGACAACTGTTTCACTAAAAATACTCAGGTATAGCCAACCTGCAAGTAATGCACCTAAAATAGGAGCAACCCAGAATAACCAAACTTGACCAAAAAGTGCTCTACCAGCAAAGATCGCTGGACCAAAACTGCGGGCGGGATTCACTGAGGTATTAGTCACTGGAATGCTAATCAGGTGAATGAGTGTCAAGCCAAAACCAATTGCTACAGGTGCGAGTGCTTTAGGCGCGCGACTATCAGTTGCACCCAAGATAATCATTAAAAACATGAAAGTCATCACAACTTCAGTGATGAAAGCTGCAAATAGATTATAGCCACCTGGCGAATGCACGCCGAATCCATTTGTCGCCAATGGATTAGAACCTGTGAGTGTAAAGTTTGAGTTACCAATAGCAATTAAATAAACAACTCCTGCGCCGACAATAGCTCCAATTACCTGTGCAATAATATATGGAAGTAACTCAGAGCCAGGAAAACGTTTACTTGCCCACAATCCAAACGAAACCGCTGGATTAAGATGACAACCTGAAATATGACCGATCGCATATGCCATCGTCAATACAGTCAAACCAAATGCAAGCGATACTCCCACAAAGCCAATTCCTAGTGGAAAAGCTGTGTTGACACCAATTGTAGAACTATCAGCCGTGTAAGCTGCAGAAAGTACTGCACTACCACAACCGCCTAGTACAAGCCAAAAAGTGCCTATAAATTCAGCTATACAACGTTTTGTCAGATTCATTTAGTAGAACTCCTTTAATCAACCAAAGAAGGCAATATAAGAATGGCAGCATTTACTATAGGAAAGTTAAGAAGTCTGTCTAATGCAGTGTTAAAAATTGCACCATTCGTATAGGTTTAATCTTCTTTTAGTTATGTAAATTAATCAAAAAAAACATGAGATATAGTATGGATTAGGCAAGATGCTTAACTAAAACTAACTTCACATTTCATTCAAGTAACTTACTTAACTCAAGTTCGACATATCTTTAGTTTGCTTCAGATTAAATCGGAAAGATAAGAAAGTTATAAGGTATTTATAAGAAAGAATTTAATATTCTAAAAGAAAAATATGCTCAGCTTTTAGTCAGTATGTTACAGTAATCAACGCTTTTAAGACTTAAATTCTTCTTTTTAAAGAAGTTGTAGTATAAACGACAACGCAGTGTTGCACAATCGCCTTCCAATCTTACAATTCCTAAACTTTCTAGCTTGTAGGCAATGCTAGAGTCAACAACAATTGCCTCTTGAGAGTTTATCAATCGCTCGATAGTTAATAGTAATGAACTGTCTGCTTGAAGAGTTAGCCAAATATATCGTAAATGATTCTGATAAATTCCTGCTAGTGTTGTTGCTTCTCGTAGTAATTGCTGTACTTGGTAAGTGAAAATCTCATCTGTTGACGCTGAAGGAACAGAAGTCGCAAGGTGATAAAAAGCAAGTTGGATAAGAAAGGGATGTCCCCCTACCCAATCCATAAGTTGTTCAACGAGAGAGGAATTTTCGCAAGGCAATTGATAGGATAAAGCCAGCCTTTGCACTTCCTCAAGACTAAATTCAGAAAGACGAAGTGTAAGTCCTGTATTCAACGGTAGCTGCTGGTGGAAATTGAGAGATACACAAGTATCTGTTGAGGACACCAGAACCAACCGCAAGTTTTGTAAAACTTGATCGTACCTAGCCTCTTCATTTAGCGATCGCAGCAAAGGTAAGAACTCGCGATAAACATCAGGATATTCAAATAAGCGATTAATTTCGTTCAAAGACAAAACCAACGGCTGATTAATTTGCTCTAAAAGATAATGCAAGTAAATAATAAAACTAACTTTACAACCAAGTTCGCAGTCCCAGTAACGCTCCAAACAGCATTCAGTTTGCAACTGCAAACTGATAGTTTTACACATCCAACGCAACAACCTGTCTAAATTTGACAGAATACTTTGATCGGCTTGTTGAAAATCAAGGTGTACTGTATGATAACCGAGTTGCTGAGCTTGATGCAGAATCCGTAATAATAGGGAACTTTTACCCATTTTGTGGGGGGCTTTAATCCAGATTAAGCTTCCAGGCTGGCGCAGTTCTGCATAAGCTTGGGTTTGGATAGCTAAACGCTCAATATAGAATTTAGAGTCTAAAGGAAGTGGACTACCTGGATACTGAGGTACATCAATTTTGGATTTTACTTGTCGCACGTCTCTGCAGCGATCGCGATCAATCGAATTAGACGAAAATACTCCTGTGCCATCCAAAATCTGTTGGTGCTTGATGGCAACAGGTGTAGCCTGATGGTTGCGAATATGATGAAAAAGGCTAAAGTCTAAAGGCTCTAGTGTTAAATTCAGGGCTTGAAAAACTAAACGAAGCGATTCTTGATCTACACCAATTTGCGCTTGCAAGATTTTGCGCACGGTAGCAGCATTTAATCCTTGAGGTTCGATGAGTTGCGTTTTTTCGGCAATTCGGCGCGGCGTTATCTTTTCGCCATTTTCAGTAGTAAGCTGCTCAATTTGAGCGTATAGCTTCTGTAGTCCTGTGTGTGTGAGGACTGTCCCTCGATATCGTTTAGGTTTGTGCAATTTTTGCTTCCAGATTAAAGATAAAATTTCGAGTCAGAAGATAAGGCTAGTGAAACGCTCGTGGTTAGTTATAATTTATTCTTCAGCTTTATTATTAGGGTTTCCAGTTAAATTAAGTAAATTGACTTAGGCAAAGTTACTACTAGAGATTATTAAACTAGAAAAAAATAAAAACTTTATAAGAAAAAAATCTGAAAAGGGTAAGTGAAATGACTAGATGACAGCACATACTCTCATCTAGTGACTTAGTAGCAGTTATGACAGAATCAAAAAATAAAGATCAACAGCATCCGCTCTATAACCAAGACCGTGCCCTGATTAATTCTTTACTGACTGCGGCGCCAAGTGATTTGAATTTAGTGGAACTTGCGCGGATGCGCATTCGTTATAACGGTTTTCCTGGGGCGCGAGATCTCCAAGCTGACTTGGATCAAGTTATGCAAAGATGGAATCTAACCGAAGCAGAACTTTTTGAAAAGACTCGTCAGCTTCATGCCACTCAGTCAGTGTACGTTAGTCGTGGCAATAAAAGCGAGACAGAAGACTGGAGTTAAGTAGGTAGGCGTCATTAGACTACTCTATTGACAAGTCAAGCGAACTTTCGAGCGAATCAAAATTCTGTGGATTAGGTAAAGCTTGTGTACCTGCAGTTTTTGCAGCATCAGGCGATCGCTCTAATAAATCCTCAAGCCTTTGTAAAGCTGTCACAGTTGAACGATCAATCTGAACAGTTTCATTTTTTGTCGGATCGGGATTTTTGAGGTTTGCGTTTTTCACAGTGTTGGATACAGAGTCTAAAGTTTGGGCAACTTCGATTTGCTGTTGTAGTTGATCGCTAGAAGACACCAAACCACTCAACCCGTTAATAAGCCGCCGCACATTTTCACGAAATGCTGGATCTCCTGTTAGTTCATCTAAATCAGAAGTAATTTTCTGTGCATTCTGAAACGTTACTCTAGCAGAATCTAAAGTTTGTTGGAGTACGAGAACATTGGTAGGAGTATTCAGAGCAGCAGAGATATCACGTAAATTTGCGGATGCTTGTGCTGCATTCGCTGATAATGTTTCCAAGTTTTGAATGAGTTCTCCTTGCGTGAAGCGATCAACGGTAGGTGAAAGCGCACCAACAGTGAGACGTAATTGTTCGCTACTTTGGTCAATATTTTCTAAAACTCTCACAAGTGTTGTGCGGTTAGTTGTCACTAAATCATCAAGATTAGTGACGAGGCGATTTACTTGAGTTGTCGTTAAGCGAATTTGATCAGCAGTTGCACCAAACTGTGCAGCAGTTCTTGTTGTGGAAGCTGTGATTTCATCTGCTGCTCGTTGTACCGAGTTGGCTGTGGCTGACAAACTGCCAATTTGTTGTTGTGTTGCGCGTGTCAAGCTAGAAAGTTCGCGTGTCAGTTGTGCAACTCCTGCTGCTGCTTCTGAAGCATTTTTGGTTGCTTCGTTAACAGTATTAACGAAATTAGGATCGCTGTAAGCCGTTGTAAAGCGGGTAGTAGCAGAGATAAGTTGATCGAGACTAATACCAATTTCACCTTGTAAACGAGCACCATGACAAACAATTAGCGTGCGATCGCAATTGGGATCGAGGGGTAACGCACTAACTGCGTCGGTTGGCAGTGTTTTTTGTGGTGTAATATCGACGCTGACTTCACTAATTAAACCTGATTGGTTAGCGGCAATTTGGATATCACGGGGAATGATTAAGTTAGCTGGGGCAATTTCTACACTGACTTCGACACCATTAGGTCCAGGACGAATCGCAGAAATGTTACCAACGTTGACGCCACGGTAGCGCACAACTGCGCCTTCTTGCATCCCACCAACATTTGCAAACTCAATGATTGCACTGTAGCTGCGTCTACCAAGGGTGACTCCTCGTAACCACAAAACCAATCCGACAAATAAACCTACTCCTAAGAGTAATAACAACCCTACAGAACCTTCTCGAACTGAACGCGATCGCTGCATCTTTTTATCCCCCTGCCCTTACTGTAAACTGCGTTACACAATTTTGAATTCTAGGTTTTAAATTTGAAACACTGTCTGAGATCGAGTCCGGTTCATAAGTTTCTAATTTCCGAATTTATGTACAAAGCCTTAGAATTCCTCTACTCCTGAGTGTGAGTGGCTCTCTGCAAAACAGGAAAGCTTTTGATAGAGAAAAAGCTGTGTTTGACAAGGATTATAGGTCATTAATATATGGCAGGGATGAATCTAATGCCAATTTTCTCAAATGAGGCAACAGAGGTTATCAGAAGTAAAGTGTGTTCACGCGCAAGAGATTCAATAGAGTGAAGACGACTTTTTTTTGAGCAGCTTGCATGAATCAGTCACGCAGCGGCAGTTTAAATCTGTGGGAATGTGAGAGAAGTTAAAGGGCGATCGCATCTAGTTAGTCTAATCAGGCGCAAGGAATTTAAGAGTGTCTCCAGTTTCGCTCGGTTGCCTCATCGGCTGGAAATAAACACTCAATTCGTAGTTCCTGAAGAGTGATGTCGTAAGGAGTACCCAACGTGGCGATCGTCGAGAAAAATTGCCAACTGAGATCGTTTTGTTTGAGGTGAATGGTCAAGAGCAAAGTATTCTGTGCGGCTCGGTTTGAGGTGTTCCAAATCTCAGAAACACCAGGATAACTCATCAGTTCGTCGAACAGCAAAGTGGACTGTTCGCTCTCACCGACTGAGTTTGCCTCTCGATGCATCCGCCCAAGTAAATGTCCTGCAAATTCTTGCCAGTTGGCGATAAATGGACGTAGCCCCTGTGAATGAAATACCACCCGCATCAAATTGATTTTTCCGTCAATGCAGAAAAGGGTTTGTAATCTGCTTGGATGAATAAAAGTAGTGAGGAGTCGATTGGCTCCATTGTTAGTCAGCAGTAAATTCCAGTAGCGATCAACCACGATCGCAGGTAATGGTTCTTGCTGTAGCAACAAGAAATCGAGTGCTTGGCGAATTGAGGTCATTTCGGGAGCAGATAGATCAGTTTCTGTGTGAATGGGAGCAAATCCCGCCGCCGTCAGCATTAGATTTTGCTGCCTTAAGGGAATTTCTAAAACAGTCGCTAATTCTAGAACCATCTCCCGACTGGGTTTAGCTCGACCCGATTCAAGAAAACTGATATGCCTCTGCGATACTTCACTTTCTAAAGCTAAATCGAGCTGACTGAACCCTCGTTGAGCGCGCCATTGTTTGAGAAGTGTTCCAAACGAATGAGCTTCGCTGGAATTAGAAACCATTGAACGTCGTTGCATCGTAGGAATAGCTTGAGACAATAGATTTGATTACCTTAGAAGTAATTGTTTCTATTATCTCCCCTTGACACGATCGTGGTATACCTACTCACAGGGAAGAAACATGATTCAGTCAATTGATCGATCGGCAAAAACAGTTTTACCTAGTTTATTTAACCTGCGATGCGATGATGGCACTCGTTTATTCTACAAAGACTGGGGTACAGGTAAGCCCGTTATCTTTATTCATGGTTGGGCACTTAACGCCGATATTTGGGAGTATCAGATGACCGAATTGGTCAACCGAAATTTGCGCTGCATCGCTTATGACAGGCGTGGTTGTGGACGCTCTAGCCAGCCTGGAGGAGGCTACGATTTTGATAGACTTGCTGACGATCTGGCAGCACTGATCGAACAGCTTGACTTACACAAAGTGACATTAATTGCTCACTCGATGGGGGGTGGCGAAATCGCTCGCTATCTGTCGCGTCACGGTGACGATCGCATTGATCGCGTTGTGTTCGTTGCTGCGACCACTCCTTTCCTCTTGAAGACGGCAGATAATCCAGATGGAATAGACAAGAGCTTTTACGATAACATGATTGCCGAGGTGAACAAAGATCGTCCGCACTATCTTGCTACCGTTGCACCCACATTTTTCGGTGTAGACCTGCTGAATTCTGTTTCGTCTGAAATGATGCAATGGGCAGTAGGACTGGCACTTCAAGCCTCCCCAAAAGCTTCAATTGACATGATTCGTGCGCTTTCGGAAACCGATTTTCGAGCTGATCTGCGTAACGTCACCGTACCGACGTTGATTTTGCATGGCGATCGCGATAAGTACGTACCCATCGAAGTTTCTGGATATAAGACCGCGCAGTTAATACCGAGTAGTCAACTCAAATTGTATGAAGGTGCAGCGCACGGTTTGTTCATTACTCATAAGGATCGTTTCAATCTCGATTTACTGACATTTATTCAAGGCTAGTTGGTTCGTACCAACTCTATAAAATTGTATAGTGATTGTCTAGTGCCTAACCAATAACATGAATTGGTCCTTCTACATTGCCACTAAAAAACTGCTGAATTAGGGGATTGTCAGAAGCGTCAATATCGGTTACGGAACCTTCCCACTGAACTTTTCCTTGGTACAGAAAGACAACGCGATCGGCAGTACGGCGGATTGTACTATCTTGGTGAGTCACAATGGCGTAAGTATTACAATTCCCTGTACTACATTGTAAGTATCGAATGAGATCTTCAATGACTGTAGATGCGATTGGATCAAGTCCAGCAGTCGGTTCATCGTACAGTAAAACGGCTGGAGAGTCTTTGATATTATCGGGATTAGACATAACTGCGCGGGCAAAACTGACACGCTTGCGCATTCCACCAGACAGTTCGCTCGGATAGCGATCGCCAACTCCAGTTAAGCCGACCATCTCTAATTTTTGATTCACTAATTCACGAATCCGCGATCGCGACAGATGAGAGTGCTGATAGAGCAAAAAACCAACATTTTCTTCAACAGTTAATGAATCAAACAATGCTGCTTGCTGAAACACCATACCAATGCTGAGCGGGTCTGCGGCATCTTCAATTAAACCTTGGCGCATCTGTCCTTGGATATAAATTTCTCCTGCATCTGGTGCTAATAATCCAGCAATAATACGCAATATTGTCGATTTCCCTGTTCCCGAAGGGCCAATAATTGCCAGGGCTTCTCCTTGATAAAGCGTTAGATCTGCTTCATCTAAAACGATATTGTTACCAAATGCTTTGCTCACGCCTTTGAGTTCAATTATCGGCTCAGCCATTATAAGAGGTTGGGGGTCAGAGGTCAGGGGTCAGGGGGACAGAGAGTTATGAGTGATGAATGTGTTGAGTGTTGAGTTATGAGTTAAGACTCTTTTTTTAATTTAAAACTCACGCACTGATCGCTAGTAACTAGCTAAAGCGCCACTCTTTCACTCACTCCTCACCCCTCACCCCTTCATCATGTTCTATTTTTAAACTACCTGATAAATAAAATTGAAGCTTGCCCAAGTATTAACATCTAGAGCATAAGTATCGGTAGCTGCACCGATTGTTTCTGGCGCGATCGCACTGGCGTTTTGTAAGTCACGCAACAGCGCTTGAGTAATTTCTAGAGGATTTGACAAAACACTAATATACTCTTCAGTGCGCAGATCTTCTCGCGAAGCATCTAAAGCGGCAAGAGTCTGAGTAAATTTACTTCTACTAAAGATGATTTGAGTTTCGCACACAGCAGGAGGACCGTGAAGTATCCATTCAAAATCAATCTCGGTTTGGGGTACAGCTAAAGTTGCTCCAGGAGCAATTGCTATATCTTGCGCTCCAGGTGTTGTCTCCATACTATCACTAGCTGCGATCGCCTTTCCTGGAAATAGGACAATCGCATTTTTGCTGCTGTCTAAGCCAATGAGTAATAAGTAAACAGAGCGATCGCCGTAATTAGAAATTTTATACTTAATCCGGCTACCAATCGGTAATGTTGGAATACCAGAACCTGTAACAGTAGTTGGCGGAGTACCACTTGCCGTTTCCTGTTTAGCTTGTTGAGAGTGGTGCGTTTCACGCTGAATAATAACTTGCTTTTGGGCACTGACAACTTCTAAAGTAGCTCTGACATCTAATTGAGAACTTTCATTACTTGTCAACCGCCACAACTTCGCTGCTAAGAGTGTTTGTAATTTAGGGATCAATCGCTGTACTGCTACTTTAACGGCTTCTCCTGCTTCTCCAGCAGTATTAGGAATTAATTCCTGAGCCAGTGTAAATAAGCCATAACGGCTAGCAGTTGTTGATTGGGCTTCTGGTGTTGTTTCTTGTACTCGGCTAAACAAATAATCTGCTGGTTGCTCTCCTGCATTCACTAATGTCACAATCGAGATCGTAGAGAATGCGCTAGTAGCATCTACGCGTTCAATTCGTTCGAGTCCAGGATCTAAAGCTATATTTAGATTAATGTTACGCGGCACAACTCGAATTGCTTCTTGGACTAATTGACCAGGTTGCAACGTATTTTCAGTTTCATTTATTAGTAAGGCTTTTGCTGTTAAACCTGTACGCGATCGCATTTGTAATTGCGCTTGAGAGGTTGAGTCTGTTTCACCTATTAGGGAAGTAACAACCTTAAAGCGAGAGTTTGCACCGTAGTATTGCAAAAGCGTTGGTTGTAATCCTGCCAACCATAATTGTGACGTTTTGCCGTCGTCCTCTACACTTGTCACTACACCATCTGCACTGATATTGTTATCAGGTATAAAGTGAGGCATAGTAGCCTGTACTTGGCTGTTTTGACCACATAGTTGTGGCTGTTGCTGTCCTACAATTTGCTCGACGACTCCACTTGCTTTACTTAAGCTAACGTGAATAGTTGTTGCTGGAGTTGCTTCCCACAATGACTGAGTTAAAGCATAAGTAAAGACTCCTGCACTAAAACCACTCCATTGTGCCTCGGTAGCCGGTTGATCTGTACGCGATGCAGTCATAAACAATCCTGGTAAATTGACTGCATGAGGTGATCCTAAGAGTTGATGAGGTGCAATCTGATGTATAAGTTGCTGCTGAAGTTCTAACTCAAGTGGATTAATTTGCCCTCGTCCATGTGGGTAGGAACGAAATCTTAAGTTATTTGGAACCGCTGCTAATGTATTGCGAGTATGGAAACTAGTATCGAGAATTGTTGTGACGTTCTCTGTTCGTAGCGATCGCAACAGTAACCACAGTGTTTCTTCTAGTAAGTCATTAACAATTGGTACTTCGGATGAGACGATCTCACCATCTATCGGAACTAAACTACTAATTGCCAGATCTGATGGTGCTGGCTGGATTTCTGTATTTTGCTGCGAAGAGAACTGCTCGTCACTCAACTCAATGCAACGTCCATACCCACTGTAGTGAAAGACAACAGTATCACCTGGCTGGGCTTGTTCAGTCAAATGTTGTAAGAATGCCGCTTCAATTTGTTGTCGAGTAGCTTGTTGATTGCTCAAAGTAACAATATCTGCTGCTTGAAAACCAAAGCGATGAATCAGCAGTTCTCTTTGCAGTTCCACATCAGTCAGGCAACCGTTCAATCGCGCAGACGAGTATTCATTAATGCCTATTAACAATGCCAGTTTTCGTGGTGTAGATTGAGCTAAAGCTGAGCCGTAGCGATCGCTCAACCTGAATAAATCAAGTTCACTTATGCCCAAGGCTGTAACAATTCCGCCAGCCGCTTTTAAAAATTCCCGCCGCTTCATATTTTAGCTATTAGCCATCAGCTTTCAGCCTAGCAGAGAGTAGGGGTGAGGAGCGAGGAGCGAGTAATTAGTTTTGAGTTTTGAGTTTTGAGTTTTGAATAAAGAATTTTTTTAACTCAACCTCAATATTCTTAACGAGTAACTCTCCGTTTCCTCTGCACCTGAAGCCCCTCTGCTCTATTTTGCTTCTACTGGTATCCGCATTGCTTTCGCCAATTCTGCTGCAACTTCAGGGCGCGAGAATTCTGGTGGTGGTAACTCTCCACGACGGAGCATTTCTCGTACTTTGGTTCCCGAAAGGTGAACCCGTTCTTCTGGTTTGCTTGGGCTTGTTTTTGTTGTTGCCATTTGCTGAGTCCGCTGGCAAAAAAAAGCGTGTTCAAACATCATTGGTGTGATGCCCAACTCTGCTGACTCAAATTCATCAAAGATGTATTGCGCGTCGTATGTACCGTAGTAATCGCCAACACCTGCATGATCGCGTCCAACAATAAAGTGAGTACAACCATAGTTCTTACGAACCAGCGCGTGGAAAATTGCTTCGCGGGGTCCAGCATACCGCATTGCTGCGGGGTTAATTGCTAAGATAACGCGGTCTTGAGGGTAGTAATGTTCCAGCAAAATTTCATAGCAGTTCATGCGCACATCTGCTGGAATGTCGTCTTCTTTTGTTGCACCTACTAAAGGATGCAAAAACAATCCATCAACAGTTTCTAGTGCGCACTTTTGAATATACTCGTGGGCGCGGTGGATAGGATTACGAGTTTGAAAGCCGACAACTGTTTTCCAGCCTTTTTCTTTAAACATTTGTCGCGATGCGGCTGGATCGATTTGGTATTTAGGAAATAGTGAATGAGGGTCGCGCTGTAATAACCAAACTGGACCAGCAAGATTGACTGAGCCTTGATTGTAGACAACCTTTACACCAGGGTGCTTAATGTCATCAGTACGATAAACATTGACAGCTTCTTTCGCCTTGTCGTAATGATATTTTTGTGTAAGTTGTAAGACACCAATAAATCGACCATTAGTATCGTCTAAACGAATCAAGCCGCCTTCTTTGAGCGGTTCGGCGATCGCTTCATCTACTGATAGCGTAATTGGAATTGACCACGGTAAACCGTTTGCTAATCGCATTTGGGCGACTACCCGTTCGTAGTCTTCATGTTCCATAAATCCACTTAGTGGGCTAAAGCCACCAATTGCGATCATTTCTAAGTCAGAAACGGCTCGCTGATCAAGTTGGACTCGCGGTAAAGAATCAGCTTTATCTAAAAATTCTTGCTTTTGTTCAGGTGTAGCGACACGATTGATCAACTGCATTCCGTGGGGAGCGATGCCGTCTCGATAACTCATCTTTTTTAGATTTTATTTAGATTTGCGCTGCAAGCATATAGTAGCAAGATGTCGCCCAATAGAGAAGTAGTAGTGAAAAAAGTGGTGTAGGATAATAGTTCTCTATTGCAAGCCTTTCAAGATATATACTCATCTAATCTAGGTAGTCGTCGTTTGACTGGGGATGACTGAATCATAGATGTGTTTGTTTGAGCGTAAGGTATCAGTTGATCGATAATGCGCTCTAGATCATCAGCAGACTTTACATATGCTTTGGCAATGAAGCAATCATCACCTGTGATGCGATCGCATTCAACGACCTCTTCTATTTCGATGATGAGGGAAACTATTTTTGAGAGTTGTCCAGGTAGTGGTCGAATCCGAATATAGAATGCCAAAGAATAACCAAGGATTTTCGGCTCTATCTTAATTGTGAAACCTTGAAGTACTCCAGACTCTTCTAAGCGACGTAGGCGATCAGAAACGCTGGGAGCAGACATATTAAGTGCTCTCGCCAGATCTGCAATCGACGCTCTTGCATCTACTTCTAGTAAATGGAGCAGTTTCACGTCTGTAGTATCTAATTTTACTTTTTTCATCCGAAGGCATTTTGCCTTTATTTTCTTTTTTTATTAGGCAATAAGCCAATATCAACTTGACATAGATATGTTAACTCGAAAAAAGCCCTGATAACATAAGCTGCATGAAAACATTAAGAGTTGTTTTATCGTATACTGCGGCTGCACCACCTCATATTTGGTTTGTTATAAGTGCAATTTTTCACTATCTTGGTCCATCCTTTGCAG
Source organism: Gloeocapsopsis sp. IPPAS B-1203 (assembly GCF_002749975.1). NCBI lineage: Bacteria > Bacillati > Cyanobacteriota > Cyanophyceae > Chroococcidiopsidales > Chroococcidiopsidaceae > Gloeocapsopsis > Gloeocapsopsis sp. IPPAS B-1203. The sequence goes on from NZ_PEIG01000016.1 coordinate 68,372, forward strand.
TGCTTCTGTTTCAGTACGTTGGTGTGCTTGGCGTTGCTTGGTTTCGGATTGCTAGCGCAGCAATGATCTTTGCAATATTGACTAGACCTTGGAAAACTTTTCGTTCAGCAAACCGAGAAGTCCTGATTCTGCTTTGGCTACTTGGTGCTTGTCTTGCTTTAATGAATAGCACATTCTATCTCGCCATAGATCGCCTACCACTCAGTTTAGTAGCTGCTATCGAATTTGTCGGCACAATTGCTATCGCTCTATTTGGATTAAGGTCGGTGCATAACTATATAGCACTGTTACTAGCAGCAATTGGAGCTTTTATTCTGACAGGTATTCATTGGTTTAGCGACCCAATAGGACTTACCTATGCCATAATCAACGGTTTATTATTCATGTCCTACATCGTTCTTGGACATCGAACAGCACGTCAGGGCGCAGGAGAAGGTGTTGGTCGCCTTGGTGCTGCGATGGCTGCTGCATTCATTGTTGTAATGCCAATTGGATTTAGTCAAGCAGTAGCCGCACTACCTCATCCGACACTCATTCTGGCGGGGGTTGGGGTTGGAATCTGTTCCTCGGTAATTCCTTACGTTTGCGACCAGCTTGCTATGTCTCGCATTCCACGAAATACCTTCGCACTAATGCTTGCATTACTCCCTGCAACTGCAACTCTTGTTGGCGCGATTGTACTTGGTCAAATTCCCACTTTGAAAGATGCTATAGGAATTTCGCTTGTAATGGTTGGTGTCTCAATTCACAAACCAGCCCTTATAGAGGGATAGAGGTAGTTTAAGCGAACTGTCAACCTAAAGTGTAAAGTGCGATAGGAGTACATCATGATTTGGTTAGCCTTACAACTTAATACCGAAGACTGGAGTAAAATTACAATCAAGTCTCATTTATTTGTTGCAATCAAAGCATTTTGGCAATTTAGCCAATTTTATGGTGAATATTCAGTAACTCCCCCTGAGCAGAGAAAAAAATTTTGTCAAGAATATCACACCAAGATGGCTGTTAAGTCGAGTCGTAGGCTTAAGCACCAAAGTAAAGCTTAATATAGCTATCTCAATAGTGGTGCATTTACTTACCTACTTGTACCAAACTCAATTGAAAATGTTAACTTTTGATCTATAAAATCCACAATAAAAGGTAATAATGAGTATTAATTTAGACCTGCCAACAGACCTGGAAGACGAACTATCTTTTGAAGCATCTCAGTTGAAGTTGCCTTTAACAGAATATATTTTGCGTGTTCTCTCGTTTCGACCATTTTTGCAAAATCCGCCGAAGACAGGTGCGGAACTCATTACATATTGGGAAAACAATGGAGTTATCAATTCTCGCCCTGATATCAACGATAGTCAAGAATATGCTCGCAGGTTACGTCATGAAGCTGAAAACCGTCAGCAAGCATAGATATTGTTAATGTATTTACTTGATACTGATGTCCTAATTGATATCCAGCGCGGTCATACTCCTGCAATTGCTTGGTTTACAACCCTTTTGGAGGTTCCAAGCGTTCCTGGCTTTGTTGTCATGGAGTTAATTCAGGATGCACAAAACAAGCAGCAAGTTCGTAAAGCATTGCAACTTGTAGCACCATTACCTGTTGTTTGGCCTACTGAAACTGACTGTGCCCGTGCTTTATCTGATTTCACAGTTTATAGTCTATCGCACAAGGTAGGGTTAATTGATGCTTTAATTGCTGCCTGTGCCATAGGACATGGTTTTATACTCTGCACGTTTAATACTAAGCACTATTGAGTAATACCAGGACTGAACATGGAGCAACCCTATAGTCGTTAAATGCAAGCTAATACTACGCTGCAACGGACGAATACGAGTCCTCAATAGTGTTACAAAGTTTGCCGCCACTGGCTTGTGCCGTTAGGCTGACGTGAACAGAACAAATGTGAATGATTTTACCGTGTAGCGATCGCGCTTGAATGTTGGCAATTTTGAATTGCAATGCAGTGTGGTAAGAATACTACAAGTATTTATGGCAAGAAAAGGTGGTAATCCAGAAACGTATTTCAAGTCAAACTACAGTGGAAAAGTAGCTAAAAAAGCAGTTGGAGTAAAATTACCACTTGAATTAGATGCTTACGTGCGATCGTAGATTCCCCTTCGGATTGGTTAGACGAAGCTGCGATCGAAAAATATCAACGCGAACAGTTATGCAGAGAACAAACTAATTGAATGGCGTATCAATCGTTAGCAAGTTAGTATTTGAAAGCCATTGGGTCAAATTAATAAGTTTCACAGGCAAAATTAACTAAAAATGCCATAAAAAAAGAGGCTTAATTACCTCTTTAAAAAAATGTTTGCTGTTAGTTATTGCGTTCAATCACGCCGCCGCCTAACACTGTATCGATATCATACCAAACTGCAGCTTGACCAGGGGTGATACTAAATTGCGGTTCATCAAACACTAGCTTGACGCGAGAATTCTCTAGGGGAATAACTGTGACAGGAACTGGGTGCGAACGATAGCGTACTTGAACTTCCGCCCGAATTGGTGCAGTAGGTTCTGCAATTGAAACCCAGTTAACTCGTTGTACTGTGCATTCTGATTGCGTAGCGTTGGTGCGATCGCCAACAATCACTCGATTCATCGCTGCATCTAAACCAATCACATACAAAGGTTCAGCCGCCGCAATTCCTAAGCCTTTACGCTGTCCAATTGTATAGTGATGCACTCCTTCGTGCTGTCCTAACACTTTTCCCGTAGCATCGACAATTTCACCTTGTTTGGGTGTAATGTATTTGTCAAGAAATTGACGCATCGAACCGTTAGCTTCGACTAAACATAAATCTTGACTTTCTGGTTTGTTAGCAGTTTTTAAATCAAACTGAGCGGCAATTTGCCGTGTTTCTGTCTTTACTGTTTCCCCTAAAGGAAACACTGTTCCTGCAAGTAAATCTTGTGATAAATCGTATAAAAAGTAAGTTTGATCTTTGTTGCGATCTACCGCACGACGCAACTGGTAGCGATTTGTTGCAGCATCGTAAGTAATTCTAGCGTAGTGACCTGTAGCAATTTTATCTATACCCAAGTGTTCGCGGGCATAATCCAACATAGGACCAAATTTTACAGTTCTGTTGCACTGCGAACATGGTAAAGGTGTAATTCCTGCACTGTAACCTGCAACTAAATAATCGACGATATTAGTTTGAAAAACTTCGCGAATATCGACAACATGATGCTCAATTCCCAACTGTTCACAAATATAAGCCGCATCAATCATACCTTCAGAACAGCACTGACCTTTACCCTTCATTAGCCAAAGAGTAAGACCTACAACTTCGTAACCTTGTTGTTGTAAAATGGCAGCTGCTGTAGAACTATCAACGCCACCAGATAGACCAACTACGACTTTTTTCATGAACGTGGCTTCAAAACAATTGCCCAGATATTAATTCTAGACCAATGCAATCTTACTTGACAGGAGACTCCTTTTGGCAGTCAAGGTTAAAAGCGAGATTTAAGCAGCGGAAATATATAAGGGGAGCAACTACTTAGCACTTACCATTATCTCTCTAGGCTGACTTGTACTAGTAATGGTATTGTTTGTTATTGATTGCTTAGCAATTGCTTGTAGCAGGAGATAATTTAGAACTGTGCGAATTAAGATAATTGCACCTAGTTTGCCAATATCATCCCAAGTGGGCGCAATAATTGTCTTTAGGATACTAGCACCAACAAGAAAGCTTAGCCCCAACGAAAAAGAATAGCCCATTTCTAAGCGGCTTTTTTGAAAAGCAGTACCAGAATGAGATTGAAATAAAGCTTGTTGAACAAAAATCAGTAAAGCTTTAATAATTCCTATAGAAATTACAAAAAGTGCAAGTAGTTGAATGATGCTTACGACTTGTTTATCTAGTATCCGAACTATTGTTTCTACATCTTGGGCTAAATTAAAATTTTCTATTATGCTTACTGCTGACATCATCAGTCACAATCCAAATATTTGATTCAAAGTAGAGATAAAAAATGTAGCTTTCAAAACTTTAACTAACAAAAGCTACATCGGTTGAACTGTATTTTAAGTTAGACTCTACTTCTTTGTAATCTTTACCAGGTATGATCCCTAATTAGAAGGAGAGCAAACTTACTATTTTCATCTAGAGAATCGAACTAATAACATAGCGAGTATACTAGCCTTGTTATGCTAGATTACAACAGTGATTATCAACTAGCTACTAATCAAAAGCTGCCTCTAACGGCACTGCTAACCATGCTTGAAAATTTTGCTGTTGAGTAGCAGAAGGATGATCCACAGGCACAATTTGATATTTGTTAGGACGAGGCTCGGCAAGTGTAACATCATAAGTGCGTAATTCGTCTTGATGAAAGACTGATACTTGAATCTTGTCATATAGCTGATAATCTTTAAGGCGATCGCTTAAATGAGTTGCTTGTACTCTTATGCCATCAATCGCCAGTAACTCGTCCCCCGCATTGATCCCTGCAATAGCTGCTGGTGTATCTGCTTCAACAAACTTAATAACTTCTTTTCCATTTTCTGCTTGCGCCTTGATTCCTAAATAAGGTGCTGCATTATCTTCCATATCCGCTGATATTTGTAAACCAAAGGGTTCAAGATACCGATTAAAGGGTAACTCTTCAACATCGTCAATATATTGATCAAAAAAATCAGTCAACTCGATTTCTGCGATCGACTCGATGACTTGTTGTAACTGTTCTGGAGTAAAACCAACTTCTGATTTACCAAATTGTTGCCACATTTGTCGCATGACATCATCAAGCGATCGCGTGTTATTGTGGCGATCGCGAATTAGTAAATCTAGTATGAACGACACTAATTCGCCTTTGAGGTAGTAAGAAATTTGTGAATTTCCACTGTTGGGATCAGGACGATACAACTTAATCCAAGCATCCCAACTTGACTCAGAGAGTGGTTGTATCAATCGCCCTGGTGTAGTCTGTAAGCGCGTAATATCTTTACTTAAGTTATTGAAGAACGACTTAGCATCATAAATACCTGCTCTTAAAGGGATAATGATGTCGTAGTAACTTGTTGTTCCTTCGCAAAACCACAGTGAGGGCGTGTAATTCTCGCGATCGTAGTCAAATACTTCTAACGCTTTAGGACGAATTCGTTTAACGTTCCACAAGTGAAAAAACTCATGTGCAACTAACTGCATAAAGTGATCGTACTTCTCTTTTGCCCGAAATCCCAGCCGTGGATAATTCAAAGAACAACTATATTTGTGTTCTAAACCACCATTGCCCTGAGACGATAGATGCAACAAAAAGATGTATGTTTCGTAAGGTAAACCATCAAATATCTCGGCTTCTACCTGAACAATCTTTTGAATGTCTGGAATCATTTTGACTGCATCAATGTTTCCCTTACCCCAAATTGCGAGTTCGTGGGATTTCCCTAAAACTTCAAAATGATGTAACTCGTGACAGCCAATCTCAAAGGGACTATCAACTAAAGTATCGTAGTTAGCAGCGATGAAAGTGTTGGGCGCATCTAATGTTGGTAGAGGAGTTGTCACCCGCCATTTAGGTTTGGGCGGAACTATTGTCACGCTAATTGCCTGTTTTTCCCACTCAGGAACTCTAAAAAATAGCGCAGCACCATTAAAGTAAGCGTGAGTTGTATCTAGATGATTTGTACGTACTGATAACTCGTGAGCAAACACCCGATATTTTATTGTAATTGTCTCTTCTAAATCAGTAGTTGTGACTCGCCAGTGATTTTTACTCAGCTTGTGCCATAACAACGGTTTTTCTCTTGCTGTTGCTGTAAAATTCTGGATATGCTTGGCATATTCTCGGACTAAATAAGAACCAGGTGTCCAAACAGGTAACTTGAGATCGAGTACAGGTGATTTCCAACCTGTCAGGTTTAAGCTAACTTCAAATAAATGTGATTCAGGTTGCGGCATTGCTACCCGATACAGGATTTGTGGAGTTGCACTAATTTTGCTATCGGGGCGAACAGCAGTTGCTTCCGTCATTGTTATCTTGGCTGTTGAGACTTAAAAGCCAATGTAGCAGTTTATTAAGGATGAGGTCACTGATAAGTGTTAAGGTGCTTTACATTCTAGTAGGCAGCCATTCTACGTTATCTATGAGACTACTAAAGTAATTTATCTCCTGCAAAGCCAAAAGTAGAAATAGGGGGCAAACAAGAAGCTTTTTGTATATTCTGACAGTACAAGGCTCTAACGCTTATATATCTTGCTTTAGTAAGATATTACTCAGAAATGTTCCATATAATTGTAGTTAAGCCTGGCAACAAGATCCCTTTTTAGGGAGATACAACATGGTCACACAGATTTCGCCATCAACTAAGACGGTCGGATTCTGGTCTGCGGTTCTCGCCACGGTTTTCAGCATCGCGTACATCGTAGGGCAGCTTGCCGAATGGTTAGGATTACTGGGGTCTCAGGGAGGACCAGAGAGTTCTAGTACGCCACTTGGTCTAGTCTTACTGCTTACGCCATCACTACTGTTGGGTTCTTCCTTTCTTGTACTTACTGTTAGTATTCACCAACTCGCGTTGCCGGAAAGAAGAATTTGGAGTCATACAGCCGTTGCATTTGCCACTGTTTACACAGTCTTGATCAGTATAGTTTACTTTGTGCAACTCACGCTCGTCATGCCCCGACTTGCGCACGGTCAAAGTGAAGGAATCGAGGTATTTTTGTTTGTACCGTTTGATTCCTTTTTATATGCCGTAGATATTCTGGGATACAGCTTTATGAGCGTGGCTACTCTCTTTGCCGCAATGGTGTTCGTGGGTAAGGGGATAGAAAGAGTTGTACGGGTGTTCTTAACTGCAAATGGCTTGTTAGTGCCTTTCATTGCGCTGCAAATGTACTTCCATCCTCTAATCTGGATCGCGGCACTTTGGGCAGTGACGTTTCCAGGATCAACATGGTCGCTTGCTATTCTGTTTCGACGTGCAGCAACTACAACTGGTTCTGATTAGTGAATAAGGTTGAGGTAGACGCTAGCTTCCTCATCCATATGGGGCGATCGCAGTTATCTGCGCGTTAGACCTCAGGAAATATCAAATAGAGTACCTGAATGGATGCTGTCAGAGGCTGCAGAACAATCTCATACATGAAAAAAGCTGGATAATAGTCAAATAGCGGCGTAAACAAGAATCTTTCTTTCTGACAGTAAAGGGCTGTAACGCTTACATCTCTTGATTTAGAAAAAGATTACACACAATTTTCTGTACAATAAATAGTTAAAATAGTTATGCCACTTAGTTCCTGGTGATGACAGTAGCCAAAATCTTGTTTGTTAATATTCGAGCCAAGTAGTTTAAGGGTAACGTGAAGGACAAGACCAGGCGGGAGACTCTATCTAAATGACAACAGGCAACGACATTTTTCGGGGATTGCAAACTACAGCGATTCATGCAGGAGAAAAACCTGATATGGCAACCCGTGCTTCTTCTCCTAGCATTGTCATGTCATCATCCTTCGTAACAGATGCAGATACTCCCTTCTCGGCTGAGAATTTACAGGAGCAGACTACGTTTTTCTATACCCGTGAAGGTAATCCAACTGTCCAGCAGCTTGAGCAAAAACTAGCCGCATTAGAGGATGTTGAAGCTTGCGTTGCTTTTAGCAGTGGCATGGCTGCCATTTCAGCCTTGATATTTCATACGCTCAAGCCAGGCGATCACATTGTCATGAGCGATGTTGCGTATGTGGGTGCAGCTGAGTTGATGAAGGGATTAATCCCCACGCTTGGTATTCAAGTTACACGAGTCAATACAACAGATTTAGATGCTATACAAGCGGCAATACTTCCTCAGACAAAACTGATCCATATTGAAACACCTTGCAACCCAATTGTCAGATTGTCAGATATTCAGGCAATTGCTGAGATTGCTCATGCTGCTGGCGCAAAGCTATCGGTTGATTCGACCTTTGCAACACCAGTCGCAACTCAACCGATTAAGTTAGGTGCAGATTTTGTAATTCATTCTTTGAGCAAGTACTTATGTGGACATGGAGATGCCATTGGAGGAGCAGTGTTGGGGGCAAGTGCTGATATGTCAGGTATTCGCCATTTGCTGGTTCATCTTGGGGGTGTGCTCAGTCCATTTAATGCTTGGCTGATTATGCGAGGTATCACAACGCTACCCATTCGTATGAAAGCCCACGAGGAGAATGCTCTTAAAGTTGCGCGTTTTCTTGAAGCCCATCCTCAAGTCAAGCGAGTTATTTATCCTGGATTGCCAACTCATCCTCAGCATGAGTTGGCAAAACGACAGATGAGTAACTTTTCAGGTATGATTGCTTTCAGACGCAAAACCCTGTTTCCCTTGCTCAAGCTTTTGCTGAACACTTGCAGATTGTTCACTATGCAGTCTCACTGGGTCATCAGCGTAGCCTTATTTACTATATTTCGACTCAGGAGATGCTTGAAACGTCTTTTACACTTAATCAGACACAAGTGGCTGACTATCGAAATTTTGCAGGCGATGGAGTGTTTAGATTTTCAGTAGGACTCGAAGATGTTGAAGATATCTGTAAAGACTTAGAGCTATCGATGAAAAAGGCGTAATGTTTAACGGCATCTTGAGCAGTATAACAAGTCGCTGAAGCGGAACGAAGATAGGATATCTATCGAGCGGCAGAGGACATTTCCGTCCGCTTAGCTCAATCTTCAGGTGAACTTTGATAGTGAGAAATGGAGAATAGAAAAGCACTTACGCAGTCAAAATTTATCCGAACAAAAGCTAATTGTTGATCGCTAATTGCCAATAAGTTAATAGTTTTTAAGTGACGTTTATTTTCACCTGGGTACTCATTAAATTTCTTTAAGCTTTTCTAGTTGACTGTTAACGTTTGCCAGCAGTTGATTAAGTACTGGTAGTGCTTCTAATTGTTCGCGGCTTAAGTTAGGGTGCATTTTAGCTCGTTTGTGCATTTCCCGCAACTTTTGCTGTAATTGTTGGGCAATGGATAATGCATCTTGACCCAAGTGTGATGATTGCTGCTGTTGGTAAAACTCTAGCGCTGCGCCACGTAAGATTTGGAGGGTTGCTTCTTCACCAAAAGCACCAGGCATGATTTGTAAACGTAATAGTATGCGACTATTTTGGTAAAGGCGTTCAATTTCTACTTGTGTTTGTTCTTCTACAGGTGCGATCGCTAAATGCATTAATTCCTTGAGTTCATCAATAACTTCTTGAAATCGTTGCGCAGGGAGTTTTTCTAGTATCGATTGCACAACACCATTAAGACTCCAGAGAATGCGACCAAACTGAGGATATTGCCGCTCAAAATAAAGTCTACCAATTCCTTCGGTGAGTATTCGTCCGAGTAACTCTTGCAGCAGATCTTTTGCAGGTAAGGTTGACAGTAATTCTATGGAACTAGAAAGATGAAGTGGATTAACTTCTAACGTTGGCAAGGCTAGTAAATTTTCTTTTGATTCTGTTTCACTTGTAGATGATGTCTTTTCTATAGCTAAAGGAGGAATTGGGGGCTGTTTGGCTTGTTGGGAAGTTTCTTTGTGTTTTAAGTAGGCTGATAGCATTGCCCGATGTGTGTTTAAGCCAATTGATTGTGGTACCAAAGCGCAACTCAGGTGGGAAACAATGCAACTGACGTAATCTTTAGCGACACTGTCTTCTGGATTTACCATGCCTAGCCGCAAAACATTTTCTGCTAAAGTCAAAGGCAGCACTTGATGATACAAACAGGCTTCAAGAGATATGATGTTGTCGATAAGCCAGAACATTTGCTGAATATCCACCTGTAGCACCCCGTTATAAACGTGCGATCGCTATACTAATCAATTACTTGGTCGAACAACCGTAAAATTACTTAACTTTATGTGTTAATTAATTCTCTTCTCGTTCTAGTATAGTGGAATATTATGGCGATTGTTGTCGTAAATTTCTCTAGATTACTGAAGAAAAAAGATACATAAAGCGATCTAAAATCTGCGGATGACAGCTATGTTAAAAGCATTCAAGAGAAAGTAGATCGTCTCAATCTTGACTTCTAATCGTTTGAGCTACTAAGTACAGTTTAGTCCACTCGCTAAGTACCTGATGTGTTTGCAAACGCATTGTTTGGGCGATAGCTGCTGTATCTTTACCATCTTTTAGTAACTTAACAAGCTGACACTGCTTGGGAGTTAATTTAGCCCAATAGCTTTGCCATTGCTGCGGCGTTAAACCGAAGCTATGTTCTTGTAAAGAATTTTCTAGCCAGTTTCCGACAAGTTCAGTTTGCTCTTTTGCAGCAAATACGCGCACTGCATGGTAGCTAATTTTCTCACGTAGCCGATACACTTCTTTGACTTGCAAGTTTAAATAATGGGCGATCGCTTCTTGTGATTTTCCTTGCAGATATAGCTGTAACCATTTAACTGCGGTTGCTCCTAATTTTTGGAATAAATAAGCTTCAAATTCCTTTTGAACTTTGATTCTTAAACTTTGTTGTTCTATGAAAGCTTGTCGATCTTGATATTCAGCGATCGCTGGTGTATCAAATAGGCTAATTGGATCGTCGTTGTCCTCAGTGAGGAGATCCTCTGAGACAAGCTTAACGAGATCTTGGGCGGGAACTTGCGTTAATCCTCCACGCGAAATACGGCGTAAATAGTTAACAAATCGATAGGCAATCAAAGGCTGATTCCTAATCCGGCGCAAGCTATATTCTTCTAGACTAGTAAATAGTAGTGCGTTGCGTAGTTTCACATCGTTAGTACATTGGGCAATCCAGTTCATTTGTTGCTGCATATAGCGATCGCTTTGCAACAACTCTTGAATAACTTCTTGTAAAACATCCAACACTGTTGTCGTGCGATCGCGACTCAGAGATACCCAAGTCCGAATTTTATTACGGAGAAGCACCAAGCTACTCAATCGAGTTGTCAAGTTGCGGTAAGCTCGTTCTGGCGTTTGTCCTAAATAGCGCTGCAGTAAAATGCAATAGCGGTATTCCATTCCTTGCTGTACGAGATCTAGCTCGTGGGGAAGCATTGTCTCGATTCTTTCAATATCATTGCCAATTAGCCAGCGCCAAATACTTTCTTGGGTGACTTCAGAATATTGTTGTAGTTCGCGACAAAGCCGCGATCGCCAACCTTGTGTCAAAGTTTCTGTCCATTTAATCATGAGATTGTCTTCCTTAAATACCCGTAAAGTTTGCATGACAACCTGCACTTCTATATGTGGCACTCAATTAATTTATGTAGCAGATGCTTCTGATTGTGTTAACTTGTGCAAATTCTTTCAGTTGCCTTTTTGTGATGTTTTGCAATATTTATTAGAAATTTTGCATTACTTCAATACTCAGTTCTTTTTTAAAAGTTTTTAACCTTTATGTTGCTCGTTCTACCTTAAAAATCTATTAATAAATTTTGGTTAACATCTATTGATTTCTCAGTATCAAAGCCAGCAACAATGCATTATTTACTAAATTTTACAAATCAGTTTTCCTAACTTTTATTTAATCTTTCAATATCAGAGCGATACATTAAGTTTGATTTAGCGCTAAATAAGCTTCTAGCAGCTTGACTTTCAGAAAATAATATTTCTGAATTATTTGCTTTTGAAACTACAAGAAAAACATACACAAATTGCCTAAAATTACCTTCTATATACATTTAACTACCTTTTTGCTTTATCAGTATGATGTAGAAAGAGAAATTTAAGAATCTAGAATCTGTTTTAGGTGTTATGGTTTATTAATTTGCTACTTTTATTTTTATTAAGGTTTTCCTCAAAGCTAAGAACTCTGAAGTAGTTCAAGTAACTTACTTGAGACATACTTTATCGTTATTGTCATTTCCCTGTCAGTCGGTAAAAGACACCACAAGGTCAGCTAAAAGTCATAAAAATGTATTAAAGTCGGACGTGCCTTATCAGGAGGAATAGTAGAATAATGCTGCTAAATGAGTAAGATAGATGACGGTCACGTTTTTCTACTAATAGTTGTATGCTAGATGATGAGTAATTTAAATTACAATTTTAGTTTTTATTTTACGGATATAATACCCATTCCAAGAGGTGATAGATTTATTATCTCTCCTTTGATTCAGCACGACAACAAACACTAGAGGTGCTGGTAGATGAACGTTGAAGAAGCAATGGATATTATAGAGAAGCTCCTCGAACAAGGACGCTTGAACAAAGCTCAAGAAATTGTATTTCGACAATCTTGGGAGGGGAAATCTTACATGGAGATTGCTAGAGCCTCTGGTTATGATACGGGTTATATTAAAGACACTGGCTCTCATCTGTGGCAGTTGCTGACCAAAGTTTTTGGTAAAAAAGTGACTAAAAACAACTTTCAGTCTGTTGTCTTACGGTATGCACGGGTTACACACAAAGATTTTAATAATCTGGCTACATTAAGATGGCAAAAAGCAAGTTTTACCAAGGAGACTTTACCTGAACAAACTCCACAGATTTATGCATTGAACGCGCACATAACTCCGAATTTAGGAGAAGTTAAAACTCAATACGATTGGGGAAGTGCGCCTGATATATCAATCTTTTATGGTAGAACGAAAGAATTAGCAACACTACAACAATGGATTGTGCAAGATCGCTGCCGATTAGTGACATTACTAGGAATGGGAGGAATTGGAAAAACCAGTTTGTCAGTTAAGTTAGCGCAAGAAATCCATACAGATTTTGATTATGTCATCTGGCGATCGCTGCGGAATGCTCCAGCTATACAAGATTTACTCACTAACTTGATTTCATTTCTCTCAAATCAACAAATAACCATCAACGATTTACCGGAAAGTGTAGAAGATAGAATATTACATCTTGTAAATTACTTACGTTCGTCTCGATGTTTACTGATACTTGACAATGTAGAAACAATTTTACGTCAAGGGGAACGTGCGGGACATTACATTGAAGAATACGAAGAATATGGACAACTCTTACGCTGTGTTGCACAAACACATCATCAAAGTTGCTTAGTTGTTACAAGCCGTGAGAAACCAAGGGGCTTAGCATCCTCTGAGGGAATTACTTTACCTGTAAGATCGCTTCATTTAGATGGCTTAACTCAATCTGAAGGTAAAGATATTTTTGAGACTAAAGGACTTTTTTGCTCAGATGTACAACAGCAACTGTTATTTGAACACTATCGTGGTAATCCACTAGCATTAAAGATAGTTGCGACAAATATTCAAGAGTTATTTGATGGCGATGTGACGCAATTTCTCGAGCAAGGTACCGCAGTTTTTGGAGATATTTGGGATCTTTTAGGTCAGCAATTTAGGCGTCTGTCGATAGCTGAACAGCAAGTTATGTATTGGTTAGCAATCAATCGCGAACCTGTGACATTATCAGAGCTAAAGCAAGATATTCTCCCTATCATATCGCCACGCGAAGTTCTAGAAGCACTAGAATCTTTACAACAGCGCTCTTTAATTGAAAAAGCTGTACCGATTGTTAGCAAAAGTGCTGCTAGTTTTACGCAGCAGCCTGCGGTGATGGAGTATGTTACTGCTCAGTTTATTTCTCAAATTTGTAACGAAATTACGACAAAAGATATTAATCTTTTCAATAGTCATGCTTTGATCAAAGCACAAACTAAAGACTATATTCGAGATGCGCAACGGTTGATCTTTCAACCATTAATCAACACACTTTTAGCTAGCTTTGGCAACAAACAAAGAATTAAAGAACAGCTCAATCGCATTCTTCTCGAACTGCGGTTGTCTACATCAATTACACCAGGATATGCAGGAGGTAATGTTCTTAACCTACTCGTGCAGTTACAAGCTGATTTAAATTACTACGACTTTTCAGAAATTACTGTTTGGCAAGCCTATCTTAAAGACGTTAACTTGCAACACGTCAATTTACAACATGCAGATTTAACAAACTCAGCATTTACCGAAAACTTCGGCTGCATTTTAGCATTAGCTTATAGTCCAGATAGTCAAACCATCGTGACTGCAGGTGAAGCAGGTCAAATCCGGTTATGGCGCGTTGCAGACATGAAGCCCGTTTTAACGTGGAAAGGTCATATTCGTTGGATTTTAGCAGTTTCGTTTAGTCCTGATGGAGCGATTTTAGCAACGGGTAGTGACGATCGCACTGTAAAAATTTGGGACGCGCATACAGGTGAACTACTGCAAACATTGCACGGACATCTGAGTTGGGTTTGGTCACTCGCTTTTAGTCCTGATGGTAAAACTTTAGCAACAGGTAGTGACGATCGCACTGTAAAAATTTGGGACATCGCAACAGGTAAAATCTTGCAATCTTTACAAGAACATACAAATCGGGTCGAGTCGGTAAGCTTTAATTCTCAAGGTAATTTGTTGGCGAGTGGAAGCAACGATGGTAGCATCATGCTGTGGGATATCAGTAGCACTCAGGTTATCAAATTCACTGAATCTGCACAGCCAATTCGAGCGATCGCTTTTAGTACAGATGGTACGCTGCTTGCAAGTGGTAGCGATGATGGCAACATCACAATATGTAATATCAATAGTGGGAATTGTTGGCGATTGCAAGGACACTCCTATTTAGTTCAAAGCCTTGCCTTCAGCCCTGACGATCAAACACTAGCTAGTGGAAGTCACGACAAAACAATCAAGTTGTGGAATCTCACCACAGGACAATGCGCAAAAACACTGCAAGGACACGCGAGTCGAGTTTGGTCTGTTGCTTTTAGTCCGGATGGTCAAACTTTAGTTAGCGGGAGTGACGATCGCTTGTTAAAGCTGTGGGATGTTGCTACAGGTAACGCATTAAAGACTCTTTGGGGTTATACAAATCTAGTACGAGTTGTTGTTTTTAGTCCAGATGGCACAATGTTGGCAACTGGAAGTAGCGATCGCACAGTGCGATTGTGGGATATTTCCACGAGTAAAGTCATAAAATCCTTTCAAGGACATGCCCGTGGTATTCTTTCAACCACTTTTAGTCACAATGGACAAATTCTCGCAAGTGCTAGTGAAAAGATTAATTTATGGAATGTCAATACAGGTAAGCTCATTCAAACACTACAAGGACATACAAACTGGGTATGGTCAGTTGCTTTCAATCCTCAAGATGATACTTTGGCGAGTGCAAGTGGTGACCATACTGTAAAGTTGTGGAATGTGAATACAGGGCGTTGTTTACAAACCCTCATCGGACATACTAATTGGGTGTGGTCTGTTGCTTTTAGTCCTCAAGGCAAAATCTTAGCAAGCAGTGGTGATGTGACAGTACGATTATGGGATATCCAAACCGGAGAATGTCTTAAAGTTCTGCAAGGACATACTAATGGTGTCTGGTCTGTTGCCTTTCATCCGCAAGGTAAAATCTTAGCAAGTGCTAGCGATGACTACACAGTCAAAGTGTGGGATGTTGACACAGGCAAATGTTTACAAACATTACAAGGACATACTAATGGTGTTTGGTCTGTTGCGTTTAGTCCAGATGGGCAACTTTTAGCAAGTGCTAGCGATGACAAAACATTGAAACTTTGGGATGTTCGTACTGGTAAATGTTTACAAACATTAGAAGGGCACAGCGATCGCGTCACATCAGTGAGCTTTCATCCGCAAGGTAAAATTCTTGCAAGTGGCGAACAAGAAGAAAAAATTAAACTTTGGGATCTTGATACCGGCAAGTGTATTACAACAATCCGCAGCGATCGCCCTTATGAAGGAATGAATATTACAGGTGTGACAGGGTTGACTGACGCTCAAATTGCCATGCTTAAAGCACTTGGTGCAGTAGAGATAGAAGCAGAGGAAACTACAGCTTAAATTGTGTCGGTGGAATGAAGAGAAATCTATAAATTTTTCCTCTAACACTGTCTTAATGTGCTTTAGATCACAAATGTAAGTTGTTTGGATCACTAAATGTAATTTATTTTTTCAGTAGATTTTTGAATGAGCCTACACAAGACTGTCGTCTTGTATAATACTGCCATTGCAGGTGAATTAATTGATACAGCCATTGGAATCAAAGCACAACATCAATCTTCATCAGCAGGAGACACTAATTGAAAGAGTAGGCGAAGCGATCGCTTTATTCAATTGTGCACATCGCCTCGTTGTCTTTAACCAACAATTTTGTCGAAATTGGGGATTACATTCTGATTGGCTCAAACAAAAGCCTTATGACAAAGAAGTTTTTGTTGAAATTGTCAAACAAGGCTACTGGTCACAAGCAAAGTCCGAACAACTGTTGCTTCTATTAAATGGTAATACAACTTTCCCCGTTTACATTGAACAAACAGACGGGAAATCGCTGGAAGTTTATTCTAGTGAAACTTCCGATGCTGGAAGAATGATAACTTTTCTGGATATTACTGAGCATCGGCGCTCTCAAGCATATCTCAACGCAGAACTCAAACGGCAAGCATTTCTTTTGGGATTAATGGAACGCATCCAGCCTGCGAGTGAACTGCGAGAAATTGGACAGTTTGCTCTTAGTTATCTTGTCCAAACAATGGGAGCTGCTTTTGGTGATGTCAAAGTGATCTCAGGAAAAAACCAAGAAGCTTGGGCTTATGTACTCACCAGTGAAATCTCTGCGCAGTTTGTTGCGACTTACGGCGATACAGTGACAGCAGAAATGGCAAAATTTCTCGAGCGAGGAATTCCCTACGGACAAGGACTTCTGTGGCAAGTCGTTGATACGGCTAAACCATTATTTATTGAAGACTATTACAAACATCCTCAGGCTGTATCTGCATTTCGACATCCAGGTATTGGTCAGTTAGGCATTTTCCCGATTCCTGCGGCTGATGGTACGATTATCGGTGTCTTGACTCTAGAATCTCGCAGTCTACGCAAATTACAAGACGCCCCACAGCAAGATATGCTATTAGCAGCTTGCCGAATGCTTGGAGTTGCCATCGAACGCGCTCAAGCTCAGGAACGCCTGCGTCAGATTAACGAAGATTTAGAGCAAGCTTCGCAGCTTAAGTCAGAATTTCTCGCTTCCATGTCGCACGAATTGCGTACGCCCCTCAATAGTATTTTAGGTTTCTCAGATTTACTACTACGCCAATTTGATTCTTTAACTCCGCGCCAAACTAAATATCTGCGAGTGATTGAAGAAAGTGGTCAACATCTATTGCAGTTAATTAACGATATTCTCGACTTATCTAAAATTGAATCTGGCAAAGTAGAACTAGAACTAGAACCTGTATCCATTCCCGATCTCTGTCTGCAGTGTCAAGAGATGATTCAGCCTCGCATAAATAAGAAGCGACTGATGTTATCACTCGATCTTGACAATCGCCTAACACAGGCAAACCTTGATGAGCGTCGTGTTCGCCAGATCTTAATTAACTTACTCTCTAATGCAGTCAAATTTACACCTGAAGGTGGTCACATCAAACTTAGTTGTCGTATCGCTTATGGCAATCAATTGCAATCAGAGATGTATCGACCAGATTGTAGTCCAATTAATCTAAGTACACCTTATGTGTGTATCGCAGTTGAAGATACAGGTATTGGTATTCCTGCAGAAAAATGGCATTTACTCTTTCGTCCCTTTCAACAGATAGACGCTTCTTTAACACGACAACATGAAGGAACGGGCTTAGGATTAGCACTCACAAAACGATTAGCAGAACTGCATGGCGGAACTGTTTCTCTTGAATCAGTAGCAGATCAAGGCAGTACATTTCGCGTATGGCTACCGCTTACCGAAATGCGTCAACAGTTAGTATCCTCTAAAGGGGATGCTACTGAAGAACAGATAGTTAGTGTTGGCAAAAGTAAATGGGTTTGGGTTGTAGAAGATCAGCCCTATAACCAAGCTTTAATTACAGAAATGCTGGAGTTACAGGGTTACAAGGTAGAGTTAATTGCAGATGGTCAAATGATGATGAAAGCAATTGATTCATATGTTATCTCTGCAAAAGCTTTGCCTGACTTGGTTTTGATGGATATTCAATTGCCCAAAGTTGACGGATTCAAACTCATCCGACAACTCAAAAATAGTCCTTACTGGCAATCAGTTCCAGTAATTGCGTTGACAGCTATGGCTATGACAGGAGATCGCGATCGCTGTCTTGCATCCGGTGCAGATGCTTATCTTAGTAAACCTTTGAACTTTATTACTTTACAACATACATTGCAAACTTTTATTAAAGCTTAAAATGCGATCGCTTTTGCATTAATTATTACTGCCTAGACCCCAAGAACGCCTTAGAATTTACTATAATGACGGTTTGCTTATAATCAAGAATTTGAGTGTATGAATGATACCTACGCTCTTTAAAAACTACAAAAATAATCGGAATTATTCAGTCGAAACTGTCTCCTAATTTACATAGCCTTCCGTTTCCTTTGTTGTATTGTTGTATCTTCGGAAACTTGGTGGCGATCGCCTTGCGAGTTATACCAAGACAAAAGCGGTATTAACTTAGGGCAGTAAAAAGCTAAGGTTGTCATTTGAAGTGTTACCCTATACTGTTGTGCTTGACAGTGGCAAGAGTACAGATGCAGAAGTGAAGAATATTTTTCTACAGTAGGAATCAAGTGAAATAGTCTAAAAATTTAACGATAACTTAAATTTAAGTAGAATTAGCGGTGTTAGGAGGCGTTATGTTTACTTTGCACAGCATATTGATTGGAGTTATCTGTTTTACACTCGCGTTTGTCTTAGCGAGTTTGGTAGAGTACTGGCTGCATCGATTAATGCACGTTTCCCATCAAATTGGCGAACGTCACCGCGATCATCACCGCCGCAATGAAGGACAAGGCGTCATCTGGGAATTTCGCGATTATGTGCGCGGTAGCTTTGTTGTCATGATTGTTGTATTTTTCCTTTCTTTAGAAGCCGGAATCGGTTGGTTTCTAGGAGGACTAATTTATGCTGCTTTCTCAGCTTACGCACATCAACTGCAGCATGAGAACCCTACAAAGTGCTTTTGGATGAAAATGCCTGTTCACTATGTCCATCATAAGTACGGTATGTGGCATCACAACTTTGGTTTAGCTGTAGATTGGTGGGATCGCGTTTTTGGGACTTACAAGCCTGTAGAATGGCTCACTGATGAGGAACGAAATCAACCTGAACGCGGTTATCTGCAGTTGCGATGGTGGTAAGGATAGCAGAGGACACTGCGCATTGCAGTTCAAAGTAATTATTTGAAGCTGCAGAAATTTGCGTGCGGAGATTTTTGCCGTTCAGCAAACTGTACAAGACAGTTGTAAGTTTTAGAATGTCCTAATTGGATTAACAATTTCTATATGCTACTCCTCATTTTGAGTTTGTATATCTCATTGAATTCTCAAGATCAATAAAGAATTTATTATTTTTGTTGGTCATAGAGACTTGTGGTGCTATTGTTCCTAACAACATTGGCAATTTTCTTTGAGATAGGGGCATACGCTGTGAAATACTTCCAAGAGGCAAAAGCCCACTTTGTTGCAAGCCACCAGCACCCGATTAATCAATTTCTACATCACTTGACAAATATTGTAGCGATCGCCGCTGTTATCTTTTTGTTCTACGATTGGCGACTCACAATTGTCTGTTTAGTGTTAACCCAAGTTTTTGCTCTAGGCGGTCATGCTTTTTTTGAAAAGAATGAACCTGCGTTTGTCAAGTATCCAGGGATAACAATTTTAGCATCAATGCAGTGGTCTTTTGAGAATTGGTTTGGTGCACGCCAACTCTTGCAGTATTTCCAGCATAAAGCTCTCAGTGATTAGTTTCAAGCAACAATATTTATTGATTTTAAGGATAACTCATGTATCAAGGTTTACCAGTTATTGATGCGGATGCCCATAAGCTCGAAAATCCATTGGTCATGCGAGATTATATCGAGCCAGAGTATCGCGATCGCATTGGTTTAGTGATTGATAGCTTAGGCGATCAAAGGGCAAGAATTATTGACTTTAACCCCGCAACCGGAAAAAACGACTTGATGCGGATGTTTCCGCAACCCCAAGGCATGGGTAAAGGTGGTTTCCGCAATTTGCATCCGGATACGACATTAGGCGCAATGTTTAATCGCATCCGCATTGAACATATGGATCGCGAAGGCATTGACGTTCATGTGATTTACGGTACGTTAAACTTAATCTTTTCTAGCATTCTGGATAAAGACTTAGCGATCGCGCTTTGCCGTGCTTACAACAGTTACATGGCAGATGACTGTCGGGGTTATGATAATCGATTGAAACCCATTGGCGTGATTCCACTACAAGACGTTGATGCAGCAGTTGCCGAGATGCATCGTTGTGTTAATGAACTGGGGATGATCAGCGTTGCTGTTGCTCCAAATATGCCAATTCCGCACCCGAAAGCACCTGATGCCTTTCCCGAAATCCGCAGTTGCAAAACAATTAGCCATCCAGACTTTCGCCCCATTCTTCAAGCTGCAGTCGATTTGAATATCGGCTTGGGAATACATGGAGGACCTGGTTCTTACATGGTAGGCGGAATATCTGACTACACCGAGACTTTTGTCCTCACCCACATTTTTGTGCAGCGCAACCAACAACAGCTAGCTTTAGCACGGATGATATTTGATGGCGCATTTGAGCAATTTCCCACCTTGCGCGTCGGGTTTCTAGAAGGGGGTTGTGGTTGGGTACCCGATTTAGCCCATGCATTCCACGAACATTGGGAAAAGCGCATTCGTGATTTTGATCCGAAACACCCTTATCGCCCGTCGTTGATGGAATTTACCAAGTTAATGATTCAAGAACGCGGGACACACAATAACGTCAACTTGATTAGTCAAGCAAAAAACCTATTTGATTTATTGTGGAATACACAGCACGATCCGACAAAAATTGATGATGCAAGTTTGTACGAACACTACGACTTACGTCACCGCGATCCCTTAGAATATTTTGAACGCAGACAAATTTTCACTTCATTTGAATCTGACGATCCTGGTCCTGCCTATCTACACATTGCTATGGGTGAAACTGGCAAGCACCTCGCTTGCTTCTCCGGCGATTATGGCCACTGGGATGGCGTATTACAAAATTGCGTCCGCGATGCTGCGACAGTTGCAGATTACGATCGCGAGCACCTGGAGTTACTTCTAGGTGGTAATGCTTTAGCATTATATGGCGATCGCCTGCGTCAAACGCTACCAACTCATCTCTCAACGCAAACAGCAAATCTATCTACATGAAGTCGGATTTCTCAAATTAATTCCTAGTTACTAACCACTAGCCACTAACCCCTCGCTCCTAACTCCTAGCACCTAACACAATGCGTGTACTACTTTTATATCCACTTTTCCCCAAATCTTTCTGGTCCTTTGATCGCGCACTAGAACTCATTGGGCGTAAAGTTTCTCTGCCCCCATTGGGGATGATTACTGTAGCAGCAATTTTGCCTCAAAACTGGGAGTTCCGCCTTGTAGATCGCAATGTAGGCGAGGAAACTGAAGCAGACTGGGCTTGGGCAGATTTAGTCATTATTTCTGGCATGATTGTCCAAAAACCTGATATGCTGCATCTAATTCATGAGGCAAAGCGACGGGATAAATTGGTAGCAGTGGGTGGTCCCTATGTGACTTCTGTCCCTGATGCAGCGCAGGAAGCGGGAGCAGATTTTCTCGTTTTAGATGAAGGCGAAATTACGTTACCACTTCTTGTTGCTGCACTCGAACGCGGCGAAACTTCAGGAATTTTTACTGCCAAAGGAGAAAAGCCTGATGTCACTAGTACGCCAATTCCACGATTTGATCTCCTCGATCTCAACGCCTATAACGAGATGTCAGTGCAATTTTCGCGGGGGTGTCCTTTTCAGTGCGAATTTTGCGACATTATTGTGCTGTATGGGCGTAAACCTCGAACCAAAACACCAGCACAACTAATCGCTGAGTTACAGACACTTTACGATTTAGGCTGGCGGCGTTCAGTATTTATGGTCGATGACAATTTTATTGGTAACAAGCGCAATGTCAAGCTGTTACTACAGGAACTTGGTCCTTGGATGGCAGAACACCAATATCCTTTTCGCCTTGCTACAGAAGCATCGGTAGATTTGGCACAAGATGATGAATTGTTAGCATTGATGGTTGCGGCGAACTTTACTTCAGTATTTTTAGGAATTGAAACGCCAGATACCGACAGCCTGGCGCTAACTCACAAATTCCAAAATACGCGCAATTCGTTAGTCGAGTCGGTGCGGAAAATTAATCAAGCTGGCTTGAGCGTCATGGCAGGTTTTATTCTGGGATTCGATGATGAAAAACCTGGTGCAGGCGATCGCATTATCGATTTTGTCGAAACCACAGCAATTCCTAAAGCGATGTTTGGGTTACTACAAGCACTGCCAAATACTGCTTTATGGCAACGGCTACAGAAAGAAGGGCGTCTTTTAGAAGCGAAGCAAGAAACTGAAGGTCATCAGATGACTTTAACAAACTTTGTTCCTACGCGTCCTTTGCCAGAGTTAGCACGCGAGTACGTGAGTTGCTTCTGGGAACTGTATGAACCTCGTCGCTATCTATCAAGAGTATACCGTCACTTTATGGCAATGAAGCCAGCACCACACAAAGCACCCTTTCGGATGTTGGAACTTATCGAGATGCGAGCAGTATTCATTATCTGCTGGCGACAGGGCTTTAAACGTAATACTCGGTTTCAATTCTGGAAACAACTATTTGGCATAATGCGCCATAATCCAGGTGTATTTGTTCCTTATTTGAGTAATTGTGCACTAATTGAACACTTTATTCAATATCGGCAAATTGTCCGTGACGAAATTGAAGCACAATTAGCTACATTATTGGAAGAATCAAAGGAAGATATGGCAGTCAAAACATATGCAGCCTAACAACTAAAGTCGCGGCTTCATCAGCTCATCCTGCTGTGAAGATTGTTGATAGTTCGGCAACTTATTAACAATTAACCATTAACAACCTTTAAGTTACGTTTGTTTTCATTCACTTACTGAATATGGTTTCAGTTGCTCGAAAAAATCTCCTAGAAGATCTACCACGCTTTCTTGTCGCCCAAGCGGGAATCATGTTTGCAGTAAGCTTGGTAACAATTCAAACAGGGATTTTTAATGGTTTTACTCGCTCAACGACACAGATTATTGAACACTCGCAAGCGGATATCTGGGTGACTTCTGAGAGTATTGTGCATCTGGAACTATCTTTGCCTATTCCTGCCAGCAAAGTTAATGACGCTCAAAAAGTAGATGGTGTTGCCAGCGCAGAACCTTTAACGCTCAGAGGTGCAATTTGGCGTAACTCGTTACAAGAGATTAACTTAGTACGAATTATTGGCTTCGATCCCAATGGGCAACTGTTTGCACCCAAAAACGTTACTCAAGGCAGCATTAGTGCTTTATCGGAGCCTTACACGGTGATGCTGGATGGTACAAATCTCACAACACTCAATGTACACAATGTTGGGGAAGTTGAGGAAATTGCGACTTTACCAGCACGAGTCATTGGCTTGACACAGGGAAATCGCTCGATTATCTCTAACCCCTTTATATTTACTTCCTTGTCAAATGCTAACGCCTATGCTAATTCCGGTCAAAGTGCAACTTTATCGTGCAAAGTGCAAGCAGGTTCATCAGATATTCAATGTACTAATGTTTATACACAGCCTGAGCCTGATACAACTCCTGCACCTAAACCATTAGCAGCATCCGATTTAATTACTCATGTACTAATTCAGGCACACTCAGGAGAAGACTTACAAGTACTCAAGCAAAGAATAGAAACTGCGTTACCTAATACCCGCGCTTTTACTCAAGCAGAACTCATTAGACACAATCAACAATTTTGGCAGCAGCGTACAGGAATTGGATTTCTTTTGGGTCTTAGTACAGTTGTTGGTGTCATAGTTGGAGTCGTCGTTGTCGGGCAAATTCTTTATTCGTCGGTATCAGATCATTTAAAAGAATTTGGAACGCTTAAGGCAATGGGTGCTTCTGACTGGAAAATTTATGGTGTCATTGTCGAGCAATCCTTGTGGATGGCAATTTTAGGCTATGTACCGAGTATGATTTTGTGCTACGGTGTGGGAGCTTGGACAATGGCAACACAGGGAATTATGATTTTGATTACTCCTGTAAGTGCGATCGCAATTTTTGGTGTCACAGTTTTAATGTGTGTTGGTTCTGCTGCATTTGCCATTCAAAAAGTGACTCGCGTCGATCCGGCGATCGTTTTCAAAGCATAATCAAAGTGACTAGTGACTAGTAAAGAGTGAATTACAACTAACGACTAGCCACTAGCAACTCTAAGATAGTTTGGTTGTTCAGCTGGAGATAATAATGACGCTAAAAACTACTTCTCGTCCTCGTAATATATAGGCGGCTCAACAGCAAAGTTATCTAACCTACCTGACTCGTCAACCACATAACCATCCGTGGTAGGTAATCCTGTTCCCTCTTCTTGCGCTTCTAACGCTTCCACCTGCTGTACACTTCTTTCCGTGTCGGTATTAGCAGGTATGACTGCATCTGGGGGATTGACATCGGTTGTTTGTGCCATTTGCACGCCATAGTGATTATCTCCTGGCGCCCCTCTACCTGGCTCAGCTTCGCGAGGATCTTCTGGTAGTACTTGTTCGGGTTCGTTACTCATAATAATTTGGTCTCTGCTGCAAACTTCAATGGCTTGATTTGAGCTAATTGCCTCAATTTATTTGAAAATATCTCATTCTGTATTTGGCTTATCTCTTTCGTAGGGATTAAATTCAGGTGAATTTAATTGAAAGGCTTGTTTCCTTGTTATTTAAGCATCGTTGCCAGGTAATAAAGCTTTTAGAACTGTGGCAACTCCTAATGTTGCAGCGGCTACAGCACCCCACTTTATTGATGGATTCCTATCTAGCCAATCCGTGAAACTGGGTATTGCTAAATTGCTGAAGTCTCCTTCAACTCTGTCATAACCTTCAATAGGTTCAAAAACATTATGTGGTGCGTCTTCTGACTTCAGTTCATCAGTACGTTGTCCCACAAAACCGATCGCTAGTAACAATGCATCCACGAGTTGCGGCGAGACTTTTTGCATCAGATCGAGAATCTTACCAATATCTCCAACAATAAAATCGCGTGTTGGATGCTCAGCAGTATACAAAATTGCCTCTGCAACCAAGCTTGTTGATAATATGGTGGTACTCCTGTTGGTTTTACACCTAATTTGGTGCGGGCTTTGTTGTAGAACGGCGTATTAATTACCGCAGGCATAATGTTTGTCACGCTGATGGGAATACCTTCGTGCATTAATTCGACACGCAAGGATTCCAAAAGCCCTTCTACACCATGTTTTGAAGCAGAATAAGGACTTTGTAGCGGAATTGCCCGTCTTGCTTCTACTGAGGAAATGCTGATGAATGCACCACGTCCTTCGCGTTTAAGGTATGGTAGTGCAGCCATCGCACCGTATGCTTGTCCTGTCAGGTTAACATCAATGACGCGCTTAAATTCTTCTGGCGTGATTTTCTCAAATGGAGATAGTACGGCTGTAGCAGCAGCATGAACCCAGGTGTCTATTCTACCGTAAGCTTGTACAGTTTTGTCTGCGATCGCTTTTACCTGCTCAAAATCACTCACATCCGCCAGTACATAAATCGCCTCACCACCCAGGCGTTGAATCTCTTCCACAAGCGTTCTCAATCCTGATTCACTTCTTGCTGCTACAACGACTTTTGCTCCACGCTTGGCAAATTGCAATGCTGTTTCTCTACCAATTCCACTAGAAGCACCGATAATTGCTACGACTTGTTGATTGATGGGTTTAAGTTGAGTCACTTTTACTCCTAAATTTTTCCGCACCCTGATTACTTCCCTAGGCAAAGAAGTTTGTGAACTTTTATTAATTAACTTAGAAAAATTTTAAGGAGTTAGACATCAACCGTAAGGTTGACAAGAGAGATTTAGTTTGACGATTTGAGGTCTGAGTGAAAAGATTTTTTTTACCTCGACACTCGTAACTTTCTGTCATTCCGTCATTCTTCCTCATTTAGTTTCGCGCGATACTTTGATTTGAGAAGTTGTCCCCAAAGGCGATCGTAAGGATGCACTTGCGTTGTCTGATTGTTGCCTTGAAACACAGGACGTCCTTCATTGACCCATTGAAAGATACTACCTTTAAGGTTATATACGTGCTTGTAACCAGCCTCAGTTAATTTTGCTGCAATTTTCGCGCTCCGGTAGCCTACTGAGCAATAGACAACAATTGGTGTTTCCTGCGAGGGTAAAGCTGATAACTCAGGTTGCTTCGGATTGATATGCTGTGCTTGTTGCAGATGACTCACTTGATATTCTGCTGCATTGCGAGCGTCAAGTAGTATCGGCTGTGGGTTTTGAGAGTTCTGCCATTGTGCTAATTCTTGTGTAGTTAACCATTCAACTGTGGGAAACTTACGCCTAATGAGGGGTTTCAAAATCCAAAAAGCAAGCGATCGCCAACTAAGTACCCCTACAATACTTATACTTAGTACGAGCGCACCCCAAATTATGTTGCTGTCAATTTCATTCTTCATGACGTTATCGGCGGCTCGTCACCTTGATTATTACGAAAAGTTTAATATTATGCGAGTCAATGGTTCATTGACTAAAAATTAGTGTTAGGATTTGGCAACTTAGATCGTCTAGGTAACTGAATGTTTTTCAACACTCTTGCAGAGCTTTCACGTAATCACTGTATTGCCTTGTGTGCAGTATTAGTTCCTGCTAACTTAATCGCTACCTCGCTGACAATCCTGCTGACAGCGTTGCGGCGTCCCTTAGCTCAGATATATCAATCAGCAGGAATTGCTAGTATCTTTGCAGTGTTGATGTTGTTGCACATCTGGACTTGGTTTGCGATCGGAGTTGTGATGGCTCCAACATACATCTTGCTATGGTTAGCAAGCACCTGTTTTTTAACTAATTTAGGGTCAATTATTGTTGCTAGACGCTTTGCAGTAAAACGTCCTGTAGTAGCACAATAATATTTGATAGTTCTCTGCTAGCAATGACTTAAGATAAGTGGGCTAATCAACCAAATCAATATTGTTGTGATGTAGACATTTTGCTTGTCTACACTCAACATCTTATGTTGAATTAAGTTGACAATAGCTAAGCTATAGTTCATTACTGCATATTATCAGATTTGGACGATGAATCCTTTTGGTATAATTTAGTAATTTTTAGTTTAAATACTTAGGCTTTTAGGCATAGAACTAGCGATAGATGAATAAAGAAAAGCTTAAAGATTAATTTCAGTATATAAGTTTACTGAAATTTCTATGCTTACTTCTCCGCAGCCATTAAAAGACGTTTTCTTTTGCCCAGAAGAGTCAGATTTTTATGCATTTTGCATAGAATCATTAGTATTAAATAATTGTCCGGCTTCAAAAGCGATCGTTGAATTTGGCTCCGGTGATGGTAGTCCAGTGATAAAATCATTAGTAAGGACAAGATTTCCTGGAGTGGTACACGGCTTTGAAATCAATCATTTGGCGTACGAAGCTGCTCAATCTAAAATAGAAGCCTTCGGATTAGCAAGCAATTATATAATACACAACACGTCATTTTTTGACGCGGCACATCAAGCTGAGTATTTAATCTCAAATCCGCCTTACTTGCCTGCTAAGGACAATAAAATATATCAGCCATTTCTGCATGGAGGAACAGACGGGATTACTATTACAAAAAAGCTTTTATCTTTAGCTTATGAGAATGTATTATTAATGATCTCTAGTTACTCTAACCCAGAGAGTCTAATAGATTATGCAATAACAACAGGATATGGTATTGCAGATTTTATAGTTTCACCATTAAAATTTGGCTACTATAGCTCTGACCCTAAAGTACAACAAAGAATCACAGAATTAAGAAAAAACAATCAGGCTTTCTACTCAGAAAATATCTATATGCTAGCAGGTGTTCTATTTACAAAAAAATATAAGCTAAAGTTAGATTTATCTGAAGAATTACTTCAAATAATGACTGCTCTATAGATATTTCTACATTTTTTTAAAATTACGTTCCCTATCAAGAAACAACAGGGAACGTAATTTTGCTTATTTGACTGCAGCTAAATCAGCTTCTTTTGCTGATCGCACTATTGCTTCTCCGGCGCGATCGCCCATCAGTTTTTCTTGGTCGTATCCCAGCAAGATTTCCCAAGCTTGTTCGGGGTACTTCTGTGCTAAAGGCAAAGCAACATCATCTAGCATCCACTGTCCATGACGTTCATCTTCTCGAATGTGTAATTCCCAGTAACCCATTGCAGCTTGTGAAAGTTCCAAACGTTGGGCTGCTGCAAGATAATTGCGATAAGCCGCAGGACCTGCTACTTCAAAATAAGTTAACCCGCCGTTATAGCGCAAGAAATAACGCTTGCATTCTGTCACTAGAAAGTTGTGATTGGCGCAAGCTAACACTTCCCAAGGAACCAGATCGAAGTATGCTTCGGGTTCAGTATTCATGCCAAACTCAGATAGCATTTGAGCAAAATACGTTGAGTGCTTGCGTGATAGGCGACCATTACCATATTCTTCGAGTAACACTTTAGTTAGTGTTGCTTGCACTTCATTCGCTGCACCACCCAAAATTCGCGAAAGGCGGCTACCTTCAACTAAACCATCAAAAGAACCAATCGCGAGTATCCGGCGATATCCGGCTTCAGTAGTTTGTTCGCGGATGTAACGACTATCCTCAGATAACGGCGGATCGAGATCTCTCACACCGCGTTCTGCTAACCCTTGCTTAACATCTTCTTGTTGAATTGTAGCAACATCAAGTTGTGCTAGTTCCCACGCTTGCCAAGGTGTTTCAATGCGATCGCGTACGCTCCGCAAATAAGCCGAACGTTCGTTAGTATAGTGGCGCAAATCGTCGTACCAAAACAACTTTAGGCGATTAATACGATACAGTACGCGCTGTAAAAAACGATGAGCTGCGTCATCACCAGATCCGGTGTAATAGGCATCTTGAATAGCGCGATCAACTGATGCTTCAAATTGACTGGCAAGTTCCGGTTCGGAAGCTAATTTTTCGTCTAAATCTATCATATCGAGCAGTTCTACAAATTGCTGCTCGGCGTCATTGTATACAGTTTGGTTGGTTTGTGTAATCATCGCCTCAGCGGTAATACTTCGGATAACATTGAACAAGTTATTACAATTGTCCGTAATGCTCGCATCGCAATACTCCACTCTAGAGGTAGATCATTGAAGACACAAGAAAAATGCTAGATTCGCTTTGGAGCAATTGTTAAGATGACACCAGTTGGTGCAAATTAAATGAAAGTAGCAATTACAGGAGCAACAGGATTTGTCGGTAGTCGCTTGGTAGAACGCCTCCACGCACAAGGCGACCAAGTACTAGTTTTTACACGCAATCCTACCAGCGCCCAACGAGTTTTTCCTAAAGAAGCTTACCCTAACGTAGAAATTGTGGCATATGGTTCTACGGAATCAGGCTCTTGGCAAAATGAAATTGCCGGTTGTGATGCGGTTGTCAATCTTGCTGGAGAATCGATCGCCGAAGGACGTTGGACAACTCAACGCAAGCAGGAAATATTTCAAAGCCGCCAACTTGGTACGCAAAAAATTGTTGAGGCGATCGCTAAAGCAAATCCTAAACCTAAAGTTTTAGTCAATGCTTCTGCCATTGGTTACTATGGCACAAGTGAAACGGATACTTTTGATGAGTCAAGTTCATCAGGTCATGATTTTTTAGCGGAAGTTTGTCGCGCTTGGGAAGCTGAAGCACAGAAAGTCTTAGATTATGGTGTGCGCTTAGTTATCTTAAGATTTGGCATTGTTTTAGGAATGGGTGGTGCGATCGCACGAATGGTTACTCCTTTTAAACTTTTTGCCGGTGGACCGATTGGGAGTGGTCGTCAGTGGTTTTCTTGGATTCACCGCGACGATTTAGTAAATTTAATTATTGCAGCACTCAACCGCGAAGATATTCAAGGTGTGCTCAACGCTACTGCACCCAATCCAGTACGAATGGCAGAATTTTGTCAAACGATGGGTGAAGTTATGAATCGCCCTTCTTGGCTACCAGTTCCTGGCTTTGCGATAGAAGCGCTTTTAGGAGATGGCGCAATTGTTGTTTTAGAAGGACAAAAAGTTTTGCCGCAACGAGCACAAGCGTATAATTTTGAGTTTCAGTACCCGAATGTGAAACAAGCGTTAGCAGATATTTTGTCATAAAAGTTAAGCTGATGCCTTAATAACTTTTAGGTTCAACCACTTGGGTTCAAGTGACGATGTAATTGAAGTTAGTTGGTAAGACAATTGTCGCTAAACTAATGCTGAATTTGCTTAGCTCATGAATTTGTATGAATAAGATTGCTTGCACTCTGAATAAAGCAATTGTGTGAAGTCTGTCAAAGTTTGCAGCTAGAGCAGTAACTTTACTTGTTCGTTTTTTCGAGCAGAGTGAGTTGTCAGCGTTAATGGCGATCGCACTTAACTATTGCCTGCTGAATGATTGCTCGAATGCGGAGTGTGGTGGTTGATTAAGTTGTCCCCGATCAGATCGCGTTGTGCGAAATTAGTCGTTATCACAGTCAAACAGACATATGAAGTTTTTTGTCCGTTTTATTTCGATTGGTCGCTGCTCAACATTACTGTTGTTGTGAGTTTAACCGCTTAAATATCCAACTGATTAACCCACTCACGATTGACCCAGCCATCAAGATACCAATTGCAGGCGTAAACACTGGTTGCCATAACTTGTACCACAGATCTAACCCCAGGGGAATATGGAGTGTATGACCAATTACTGCGATCGCCAGCCAAAAAAAACTCAATAAAACAAGGAAAAAGTCGGCAACTAAAGCGGTATTTAACCAATTTAATAACTTTTCTTTCATTTAAATTAAACTGGATTGCAATAATCAAATAAACTAAAAAAATAAAGACAGCTTTAAAATTTGTGTTAGTCAATGGTCATTATAAATATTTTTCATTAACCATTAACGATCGAGCGCACTATTCCTAAGCTTCAAACAACCAGCTTTGGACTCTTTGCAGGCTTTTCCATTCAGGTTTGCGAGTTAAACCATCCTCAATACTTTGTTTAATTTCATCGCGCATTTCTGAGTCAATCATAATCAATTGCATCGCATGATCGATGTGTTCTCGGACTCCTTTTTGACCTGTTTCTAACATAGCAACTGCAAGATTCACGCGGGCTTGGGGATCGTGAGGATGCAGCTTTACTGCTTTTTGTGCTGCTTTGTACGCCGAGTTTGGTTTGTCATTCAGCAAATAAATCCACGCCAAACAAGTCCAAGCTGCACTACTTTTAGGGGAGCGATCGCAAAGTTCTTGAAAAACTGGAACCAAAGTTGCAGGGTCTTCACCAGCTTTGTAGCGTTCTATAGCAGTTTCAAATAGAGAGCCGACCGTTTCTGTCATTACTAAGTAAGTGGGTAAAAATCAATGTAACTAAAGACTGGTAACTGGTAACTGGTCATTGGAAAGCATCTCTATAACCCATGACCGTTACCTGCCCTAAAATTTTAGACAATACCAAGCCTAAATTAAACTCCAAACGATTTACCGCAGCCACAAGTTTGGTTAGCATTGGGATTGGTAAATTGAAAACCGCCACCAATCATAGCATCGCTATAGTCAAGCATTAAACCATAAAGGTACAGCATACTTTTGCGATCGCATACGATTTTGAAGCCGTTGTAGTCATAGACTTCGTCATCGCTACGGATTTTGCTGGGATCTTCAAAATCCATCATGTAAGACATTCCCGAACAGCCGCCTTGACGAACACCAACTCGTAAACACAAATCTTTACCTTGTCGGTCACGCAAAAACATTACTTGCCGTAAAGCTGCTTCACTGAGTAGAATACCGCGTTGTTGTGATGGTGCTTGTACCATAATCCGATCAAACTCCTGATATCTTTTAACGTAAACTTATGTCAGCTTTTTCGTTTATTTTAACGGCTGAGATACAAAGATTTGAGGAATTTACTTTGCTCCTTTAAAAGCGCTCTAAAGATTTCTATCCTAGTATTGAAGGGTTAAATACATATAGAGATTGTAACCCTCAAGCAGAGACTTGCAAAAAGACTCTCAAACTAATGCTTCACATCGCATTGTTCTGGTTAGCTTGGTTATATGACAATGTCCTTAAATTGCTCTACCCGTCGTCGATTACAAAAATTAAACCAGATCTCGAGTGTTTGGGAAGGAGATCGACGTCCTTTGTCAACTCACAAAGACTCAGAAGTACAAGGTGAATGCATCTTGTGGGTAGACGGTTCACAAGGCGTTGTTAGGGCTATGGATGTAGTCGCCCCAGAAACTGGTCCAGAAGCTGTGGTGCGTACCTTACTGCGGGCAATGGAACATCCCAATTCTCCAGCCCAACCCGCACGTCCTCAAAAAATTGTCGTCAGCGATCGCGAATTACAGTTCTTCTTGCGTGGTGTTCTTCAAGAACTCGAAATCGTCATTGACTATGTGCCACAATTGCCACTCATCAACGAACTGTATCGTGGATTCCAAGAAGTTAGAAACGAGTATACGCCTGATTTACCATCACAGTTTGCTGAACCTCTCAAGAAGAAAGCTCTAGAAATATGGCAAGCTGCACCTTGGGAGTTGCTCGAAGAACATCAAATTCTGGCAATTGAGCTAAATCAAAACGATGTTGGCACACTTTATGCTTCGGTGATGGGAATGTTGGGAATGGAGTATGGAATTTTGTTCTATCGCTCTCAAGATTCACTGCGACGATTTCGAGCTTCGGTTTTGTCTGATGAGGAAGAATCTCCAGAATTGCTAGAAGAAGCTTTTTTGAAGCAGGATTGTTTATTTTTAACATTTGAACGAACAGGGGGGGAAGAAGATGAAGAAATCGATATTATCGATTTAGCAGATCTGCCAATAACCCAAATTCAACCTTCGTTTGGTATTATTCACCCGCTTGAAGGATTGCGTGCAGTGCTTTATGAAGAAGAAGCAGCAGCAGTATTTCTCGCGCTAGCAGCCCTTACCCGATTTATCAGCAGCAAACGCCGTCAATTGACTGCAGAAGTGTTTCCAGATTTAAGCGATCGCTATCGTATTGCTTTACCAAAAAACAAAACTCGTAAAAGTGTGCAGGTTGATGTCACTGTTAACACAATGCCAGAATTGGCAGCAGAGCTAGAAGCAATGGCGGGTTTTGGTCATGAAGATGAATTTGTGGATGTAGATGATGTACCAAGCTTAGGAGCAATTAGAGATGATTTGATTCCTGAAGACTCTTTTCTTAGTCTGGGTGTCATTTCGTGGGAAATGGTAGAGCATCTGCGTGAAACTGCGACGCACTTTGCACAGCCTGGAGAAATGTCCTCTAGAGGAGATGGCTTACCAGTAATTTTGATTCAAACCTCCCGTCCCAAAGCTAAAAATTTAATTGCAGCAATTCAAGCAACTGGAGGACTTAAGGGTATTGGGTTTAATCCTGGGGCAGATGTCTTTGGTGGCGATCGCTATGACTTAGGTATTATACAAACTGAAAATGGCGAGTTATTTCTCTTCGGTGAATTTTTAGAAGACGATTCTGTTCATGTCGCTGCACGCAAAAAGTGGGACGAACGCTGCAAAAAAACCGAAGGCTACTGTGGTTTAATCATTGCCCGTGGCTTAATGGGTGCTTCGCGAGGACAGCCGCAATTACGCGACATGATGGCATTGTTTGAAGCGCGATCGCTTTCTGCGCAAGACTTAGGAATTGGTACGCTGCAACTTATGCCCCAATTTGAATAAAGCATATCAGCAGCCTTGACTTTAAGTAACTTACAATTACCCACCCTCACTATTAGAAAATTGCGATCGCTCTAAATTAGACAAAATATCTCCTCTCCTTCAGATTAAAATATGTAAAGAAAATGTGAGCAGGATAGAGTGAATGCGCGTTGCAATCGTCGGAGCGGGGTTGGCTGGGCTAGCAACCGCCGTAGATTTAGCAGATGCTGGTTGGGAAGTAGAAATTTTTGAATCTCGCCCGTTTGTTGGTGGTAAGGTCGGCAGTTGGATAGATACTGATGGTAATCATGTTGAGATGGGACTCCACGTCTTTTTCGGTAACTATTACCAACTATTTGAATTGATGCGAAAAGTGGGAGCCGATCAAAATCTCCGTCTCAAAGAGCATATCCATACCTTTATCAACAAGGGAGGAAAAACCGGCGCCTTAGATTTTCGTTTTCTTACTGGCGCACCCTTCAACGGCTTGAAGGCTTTTTTTACTACATCGCAATTATCTGTACAAGATAAAATCCAAAATGCGATCGCACTTGGAACAAGTCCCATTGTCCGCGGATTGGTAGACTTCGACGGCGCAATGACAACAATCCGAAATTTGGATGATGTCAGCTTTGCTGATTGGTTTCGCCGCCAGGGAGGTTCGCAAGGTAGCTTAGAGAGAATGTGGAATCCAATTGCTTACGCGCTAGGCTTTATTGATACCGAAAATATTTCAGCACGGTGTATGCTGACAATCTTTCAAATGTTTGCTGCACGTACTGAAGCATCAGTATTGCGAATGCTTGAAGGTTCGCCTTATGAATACCTACACAAGCCAATTATTGATTACTTAGAAGCACGGGGAGCCAAAATCTATACTCGTCGCCGTGTCCGAGAAATTCAGTTCACTGAAGCACCGACTCGCGTCACAGGATTAGTAATTGCGCAAGGGGACACCGAAGAAATAATGACTGCGGATGCTTACGTATGTGCATGTGATGTCCCAGGTATTCAGCGTTTACTACCACAACAATGGCGCAAGTGGTCAGAATTTGACAATATTTATAAATTAGATACAGTTCCCGTTGCTACTGTACAACTGCGATTTGATGGTTGGGTAACAGAATTACACAATGCTACCGAACGCCAGCAACTCGATCGTGCTGCGGGTATGGATAATTTGCTATACACTCCCGATGCTGATTTTTCTTGCTTCGCTGACCTAGCATTGACTAGCCCTAGCGATTATTATCGTGAGGGACAAGGTTCATTGATGCAACTTGTACTGACTCCTGGAGATCCTTTTATCAAACAAAGTAACGAGGCGATCGCACACCATGTTTTGCAGCAAGTCCATGAGTTGTTTCCTTCTTCTCGTAACCTAAACATGACGTGGTATAACGTTGTCAAACTAGCACAATCACTCTATCGCGAAGCCCCTGGGATGGACCCCTATCGCCCACCTCAAAAAACACCTGTGGAAAACTTTTTCCTCGCGGGTAGTTACACCCAGCAAGACTATATCGATAGTATGGAAGGCGCTACTTTATCTGGACGCCGTGCAGCTAAAGCAATTTTGGCAAGCACAGTAACCGTTAGTCCCCAACCTTCAGCGGTTGGTAGTTAAACCACAGCAAACACAAAGGAATATATCGAATGCCAGATTGGTTAGAACATAGCGTGCAGGTTGAGGTGGATGCACCCATTGATCTCGTGTGGAGTTTGTGGTCTGATCTTGAGCAGATGCCTCGGTGGATGAAGTGGATTTCATCAGTTAAGGTTTTAGAAGATAATCCCGAACTCTCTCGCTGGAAGCTCAATACAGGGGGATTAGAGTTCACATGGCTATCGCGAATTCTCAAAATGGTTCCCCAGCAAATTATTCAATGGGAATCGGTTGATGGATTGCCCAACCGCGGCGCAATTCGTTTTTACGATCGCCACAACACCAGTATTGTTAAACTTTCTATCTCCTACGCAATCCCTGGTATTTTAGGTAAAATTATGGATAATCTATTCCTTGGTCGTGCGGTAGAATCTACGATTAAAGCAGATTTAGAACGCTTCCGCGACTATGCACTCCAAGCAAAAGCTGCACAGAAATAACATAGCTGCGGTAACTAAATTAACAAGCTACAAACTATAAAAAGGCTATATTTGACTATCAATAGTTAAGCTTGCTGAATGAAATTCCTACGAGGTTATCTTGTTAGCCTTGTCAGTTCTAAATTTATGCCAATTGCTTTCAAGGTTGCAGTTGTCATAGGTTCATTGCTGTTTGCCATCAATCATGGCGCAGCTTTTATCCAAGGAAAAATGATGCGCGATCGCTGAGATCCAGCGATGCTTACTTATTTAGTCCCCTATTTTGTGAATATTCACGGTCGTATATCAGTACGCGAAGACTTTAATTATGTATGTAAGTATAATTAAAGAGCGCACTTTTTTAGGTCAGGTCATGGGTAGTAAAGATTCTTGCCAATGACCAATGACCAGTTACCAAGTTGGATCGCTAAACAAATTAATAACTAGTTCATCATATCCAGGTGGTACTGTGGTTATACAAGCACGGATTGTGTCGCCATCTTCTAGTTCTACTTCACAAGCGTGACACGAACCCATCAAACACCCCGTAGGAATTGTTACCCCAGCACGATCAGCAACATCTAATAGCAGTTCGCCTACTGTAGCTGTAACCGTTATATCATCTGGCAAAAAATGTATTTTAACTGCCATGATCTCAAGACGGCAAAATCTTTGTTAAATCTAAGTTTGCTTCTACAATAGCAGCAAGTGTATTTAAGACCATTTCGCGCTGCTTGCGATAGTTGGACACACCTGTAGGTAAGGATTTTAAACCACGTTGTTGCCGCAGGCGATTTAACCAAGCGCGCCGCCAAGCGCCGTTATCGAAAATACCATGCAAGTAAGTGCCCCATACAGATTGATAATTATCGACTAAGCCTAAGCTAGAGTCATCAAATAAAGCTTGATAAGTATTAGGTGCTGTGTCTGGAGATTCTACTAAGCGCGATCGCCCTTGATGAATTTCGTATCCTGCCACAGGTAATCCGACTTGCGGAAAATTAGAGACAACTTGTCGCTGTCGCGCTATTTTTTGCCCAGTAATAACAGTTTGAATTGGTAATAAACTTAATCCCTTAAATCTTCCTGCTTCCCCTTCGACTCCTTCAGGATCAGCGAGGAATTTACCTAACATTTGAAAGCCACCACAAATTCCCAACACAGTACCACCTGCTGCTGCATACTGTTGAATGGCTTCTGCCATTCCCGTTCTTTGTAAAATTAACAAATCAGCAATTGTTGTTTTTGAACCTGGAATAATGACAGCATCGGGATGTCCTAGCTCTTGTTTAGGACTAACATATTTGAGCAATACACTAGGTTCAGCTTCTAAAGGGTCAAAATCTGTAAAGTTAGAAATTCGAGGTAGTCGGATAACTGCAATTTCTAGTTCACCTTGCTCTTTGTGTGACTTGCGTTCGAGTAAGTCTAGAGAATCTTCTGCTGGAAAGACTTCTTCAATCCAAGGAATAACACCTAAAACAGGAATTCCTGTCCGTTCTTCCAACCATTGAATACCTGAGTCTAAAAGCGATCGCTGTCCGCGAAATTTATTAATAACGATACCGCGAATGAGCGCTCTTTCCTCTGGTTCCAGTAGTTCTAAAGTTCCTACCACATGGGCAAAAGCACCGCCTCGATCAATGTCAACAACCAGCAAGGTGGACGCATTTAAGTGTTTTGCTACCCGCATATTTGTTAAATCGCGATGCTTCAGATTAATTTCTGCCGGACTTCCCGCGCCTTCACAGACAAGTAAATCAAAATCTGCAGCTAAGTGTTGTAACGATTCTGTAATTGCTTGCCAACCTACCTCAAAATACTGCTCATAGTAATCAGTTGCACTCACTCTTCCTACAGCTTTTCCCTTCAAAATCACTTGAGAAGTCATATTCCCTTGGGGCTTGAGGAGAATGGGATTCATATCTACTGTCGGTGTTACTCCTGCAGCCCAAGCTTGTACTGCTTGTGCATAACCAATTTCGCCCCCAGTGGTGGTGACATAGGAGTTTAAAGCCATATTCTGTCCTTTAAAGGGCGCAACCCGCCAGCCACGCCGCGCCAAAATGCGACAAATAGCTGCACTAAGGAGCGATTTTCCAGCGTGAGATGTGGTTCCTACCACCATGATTGCTTTCATAAGGGGCGTTTAGCTCAAGAAGTTAAAAAAGTGAGGTATCAAGTTGGCTATAGTTACGTAGCAGGGATCAAGGGTCAGGGTTAAAACAGTGGCTAGGCAATAACCTTGCCCGTAATTAGAGAAATGATTCTGGGTCTCTCTATAATGTCCTAACCATATTGACTATTGCCACAGCATAAGTCTCATTTTATATTTTTCCCTTTTCCTGCTCACTTTTAACTACTTGTAAAGTAATCTCAATTAAAATGGCAGTCGCAACCAGCGGTTGAGCGTATTAGTTATGATATCGCGAGGTGTCGATTCCCACGTTCCTTGTTCTTCTATCACTTGACGACCTAGCGGTGTTAAGCGAAAACTATCTGTAATTCCCTGTCCATCGACTTCCCTTCGCAATACTCCCACTTTGACTAACCACAGCAACGCATTTTCTACTGATAATTCGGATAAAGGACGTTCGATATAGCCTTGCTGCACTCCTGTCGTAGCGATCGCACTTACTGGGACACTTTGATAGCGCATCGTTTCAAATAAATGCCTTTGAAAGGGAGAACAGACAAGTGACACTTTTGCTCTTTTTATTGTCTTGCTCGGATAAAGAACTTTTTTAGGAGTTTTGGGTTCAGCGGTTGACATTTTGTATGTATTAATACACTTTTTGCGAAAAATACCGTTAACAATATCTTGTGGTGCTAACTACCTATTTTAAACAGTTGTTGCTCAGTGCTGAAACCCCAATCATATGTTGTAGAAGTAAATAAGTAATTATAGTCCAGGTTGCTGCATAGAATATCACTATATTTGTAATAATTATATTTACAGTAAGTGATAGCTTTGTGATGGTTTTCAGTGGAATTGCGCATGACAAAAAGTCAGAGTATTTCTAAATTTGTGTTGTAGCTAAGTAATGTAGACAAAGCTACAAAACTATGATTTACTACTTGCTAATTTGCATTTCTGATTTAAGCATTGAGACAGCCATAACCTACTTCAAAAGATGTAGTAAAAACAATCAAATAGCTTCTAGGGTTCCGGTTTAAATTATCAGAATTATTGGAAATTTAAATGACTGGTCCAAGAGAAGCAGCCAGCCTGGAAGTCAAAATAACTAGGCGGTACACGGCGGGAAAAAAGCCCGGGAGAGACACAAAACAGTACAACTACTGTGACTGGCTGTCCGGGCTTTTGTATTGCTAGAAGTAATTATCTGGTTGTAACTTGAAACTTGCAGGATAGAGACATGACACAAGGCGAACGCCCTTCCGAACAGAATTCTACTGAAGCACAAAGAGCTTTAGAAAAAGAAACTCAGTTATCTTTTACAGGCTGGCAACAAGAAGTTTCGCGTGGTTTAGAGTTTGGGTTAGAAGCTGCAGAAAGCATTCGCGATCGCACAATTTCTACATTCTCGCGCGGTGAATTACCTCACTACGCAGGTATCAATACTTTCCTGAAAGCACCTTACATCGAAGATGTTCGTAAAGTAGGTGAATATGACGTAGCGATCGTTGGCGTGCCACATGATTCAGGTAC
This sequence comes from Gloeocapsopsis sp. IPPAS B-1203, assembly GCF_002749975.1. Taxonomy (NCBI): domain Bacteria; kingdom Bacillati; phylum Cyanobacteriota; class Cyanophyceae; order Chroococcidiopsidales; family Chroococcidiopsidaceae; genus Gloeocapsopsis; species Gloeocapsopsis sp. IPPAS B-1203. The sequence goes on from NZ_PEIG01000016.1 coordinate 107,766, forward strand.
GACTTACCGCCCAGGAACACGATTTGGTCCGCAGGGTATTCGTCGCATTTCTGCTTTGTATACGCCATATAACTTTGAACTCGGTGTTGATCTACGCGAACAAATCACTTTGTGTGATGTTGGTGATGTTTTTACAATTCCTGGCAACAACGAGAAGTCTTTCGATCAAATTTCTAAAGGTATTGCCCATATTTTTGGTTCGGGCGCTTTTCCCATTATTTTAGGAGGAGATCATTCAATTGGTTTTCCTACAGTACGTGGAGTCTGCCGTCACTTAGGTGATAAAAAAGTAGGAATTATTCACTTTGATCGCCACGTAGATACGCAAGAGACAGACTTAGATGAAAGAATGCACACCTGTCCTTGGTTTCACGCAACAAATATTAAAAATGCTCCGGCAAAAAATTTAGTGCAATTAGGAATTGGCGGTTGGCAAGTTCCACGTGCAGGTGTTAAGGTGTGCCGCGATCGCGCTACCAATATTCTCACTGTTACTGACATCACCGAAATGGGCTTAGATGCAGCAGTGGAATATGCTCTAGAACGAGCGTTAGATAGTACTGACTGCGTTTATATTAGCTTTGACATTGACTGTATCGATGCCGGATTTGTCCCTGGCACAGGCTGGCCTGAACCAGGTGGTTTATTACCCAGGGAAGCACTTTATCTACTCGGTAAAATTGTTCAAAAAGCCCCAGTATGCGGTTTAGAAGTTGTTGAAGTTTCTCCACCTTACGATGTCAGCGACATGACTGCACTAATGGCAACTCGCGTAATTTGCGACACGATGGCGCATTTAGTTATTTCAGGACAACTACCCCGAAAAGAGAAACCAGCTTACATCCATCCTGAAGCAACACCTGAAGTTATCAGTGAGTGGCAGTAGAAGATGCATGAAACTGATATGACTAAGGCGTTAATTGTAACGCTGCAAGATTGGTGGAAAGCTCAATCAGAACCGAAAATATCCTGTGTTCATCTAGTTGTTGGCAAGTTTACCTGCGTAGAACCTCTGAGTTTACAGTTTGCTTTTGAGGTACAAAGTCAAAACACATGTTTAGCAGGAGCCAAATTAAGTATTAAAGAAACACCTTTAATTGCCTTTTGTCACCACTGCCAACAAGAATATCATCCTGAAATTGGTATTCAATATGCTTGTCCTCAATGTCATTCTCCAATGGAAGACATTCGTTCAGGGCGCGAACTCAAAATTGACCGCGTTGAATACTCAACTAATACAATAGAGGATACTTATGCACCAAACTTTTGATGCTGCATTGGGCATTAATTTACTCCATGCTAATCAGCAAGGCGCAGAACACAATCGCGCTCATTTCAATCGGTGGGGAATTATTTGTCTCAATGTTATGAGTAGCCCTGGTGCGGGGAAAACTGTTTTATTAGAGAGAACTTTAGCGGCTTTGAGCGATGAACTTAAAATTGCTGTCATTGAAGGCGACATGACTACAGAGTTAGATGCAGATCGCTTGCGTCAATACGATGTTCCTGTAATTGCAATCAACACAGGACGTTCTTGTCATCTTGATTCCAAAATGGTTGCAGGCGGAGTTCATCGTCTCGAACACGAATATAACCCTTCAGATTTTGATTTACTACTTGTAGAAAACGTAGGTAACTTAGTTTGTCCTGCAGAATTTGAAGTAGGAGAACACGCTAAAGTAGCACTACTCAGCGTTACAGAAGGAGAAGATAAGCCACTCAAATATCCTGTCATGTTTCAAGAAGCTGACTGCTTGCTAATTACAAAAACTGACTTAGCTCCTTATTTGGAAATTGACATAAGTCAAATAGAGGAAAATGTTCGTCAAATGAATCCTCATGTCACAATTATTCAAGTTTCTGCCAAAACTAATGATGGTTTGGAAGACTGGTTTAATTGGCTGCGAAATGCTGTGCAATCAAATACTGCAAAATCAGTTATGAGCTTGACCTAAAACATAAATAGATTGCTAGTAACTCCTTAATTACTAGCATCTATAATTTTAAATTACTTTTTACAGATTTTATAGATGAAAACAATGAAGATACACAAGTTATTATCGCTTATAAGCATATTTTTAATAAGTTTAACTGTTGCCGTTAGTTGCACCCCTTCACAACAAGCTACTAATACTACTGCAACAAGTACACCTGTTCAAATGGGTTATAGTGGGTGGCCTGGGTGGTTTCCTTGGGCAGTTGCTAATGAACAAAATTTGTTTGCTAAAAATAATGTTCAAGTAGATCTGAGATGGTTTGATGGTTACTTAGATTCTATGAATGCCATGAATGCAGGTCAATTAGATGCTAACTGCCAAACTTTAGATCAAACAATTAGTTCAGTATCAAATGGCTCTGATCAAGTTGTTGTTTTAGTCAATGACAACTCAACTGGTAATGACAAAATTGTTGTTCGTGAAGGAATTAATAGTATTGCTGATTTGAGAGGTAAAAAAGTTGCCGCAGAAGAAGGAACTGTCGATCATTTCCTACTACTTTTAGGAATGAAAGAAGCTGGTATGACGCAAGCAGATGTTGAATTCTTACCTTTAGAAACAGGTGCAGCAGCCGCAGCATTTGCGGCAGGAAGAGTTGATGCAGCAGCAGTTTATGCTCCGTTTACAACTAAAGCATTAGAACGCCCTGGTAGCAAAGAATTATTCAGTTCCAAAGACTTTCCTGGTGCAATTCCAGACCATTTAGTTGTTAGCCGCAAAATGATAAATGAGCGTCCACAAGACGTCCAAGCACTTGTAAATACGTGGTTTAATACTTTAGACTTTGTGCAAGCAAACCAAGAGAAATCTCTGGAAATTATGGCTCAAAGAGCTGGTGTTTCAGTTGAAGACTATAAAACCTATGATGCGGGTACAACAATTTTTACTGTAGAGCAAAACTTACAAGCTTTTCAACCAGGAAATGATATGAATTCGTTACACTATGCAGCTAAAGAAATTAATAACTTTCTTTTGGAAGCTGACTTAATCAAGCGTACTCCAGATTTATCACGTATGTTTGACGATCGGTTTGTGAAAGCTTATGCTGCTTCTCAAAAAGGTTAGTCATGTCTTTAGAAAGTTTTGAGTTTGGGAAAGCGAACAAAGGTGCTGGAAGCATTTATTTTGAGTTTTGAATTTTAAGTTTTGTTAGCGTAGCGGTGCGTCAGCACGTTTTGAATCAAAAGAATTTTCTTAAACTCATAACTCATCACTCTTTTAGGCTCAACACTTCACGACTTAACACTCTTTATGAATTCTACCTCTCCACATAAAACGCTACCACCAACTGTTTTTTGGCGTATTGGTGAAGATATTCCTCAGTCCTTAAATTGGACATTAATGTTTTTGTCGATCGCAGTACCTTTTGGGCTATGGTGGATTGTTTCTAATTCTGGGGTGGTAGATTCTTTATTTTTACCTACTCCTGTAGCTGTTGGCGAAGCACTTTTACGGTTATGGCAAAATGGGACTTTACTCGAAGATATAGGTGCTAGTATTTTTCGAGTTTTGGGTGGTTTTTTGCTTGCAGCTATAGTTTCAATTCCACTAGGTATTTTGATGGGTACATTTAATAGTATTCGTGCTTTGATGGAACCTGTCATTGGTATTGTGCGCTATATGCCAGCACCTGCATTTATTCCTTTACTCATTCTCTATTTTGGATTAGGTGAATTACCTAAAATTCTTTTGATTTTTATTGGAACCTTATTTTTCAATACCTTGATGATAATGGATGCAGTAAAATTTGTTCCTAAAGAATTAGTAGAGACAACTTACACATTAGGAGGGTTACGAAAACAAGTTTTACTTCAAGTTATTACTCCCTATATTTTGCCAAGCATTATTGATTCTTGCCGCGTGAATATGGCAGCTTCGTGGAATTTAGTCATTGTTGCTGAATTGATTGCTGCTACAACAGGTTTAGGACGTAGAATTAGTATGGCTCAAAGATATTTAAGAACAGATGAAATCTTTGCTGGAATAATTATTATTGGTATTATTGGTTTAACTATTGATTTATTTTTTCGTTTAATTTTAAGAGTTTCTGCTCGTTGGGTAAGCAAATAATTTTATAAAAGATGAAGGACAGTTGATGAATTTATCAGTTCATAACTTGCATAAACATTTTAAGACTAAAAAAGGGACATTAGTTGCACTACAAAATATTAATTTAAAAATTGAGCAAGGTGAGTTTGTTTGTGCTGTAGGAGCTTCTGGTTCAGGAAAATCGACTTTACTGCGATTGATTGCTGGGTTAGATACTCCGACATCGGGTGAAATTAAGGTTAATGGTGTTTCTGTGACAGGACCAGGAGCTGATCGAGGGATGGTATTTCAAAAGTATACGCTTTATCCGTGGATGAGCGTAGCGCAGAATGTTGGCTTTGGATTAAAGTTGCAAGGTGTTCCTACTGCTAAACGACGCGAACGAATTGCGTACTATTTGGATATTGTCGGATTAACTCAATTTGCTCATGCTTTACCCAAAGAACTGTCTGGAGGAATGCAGCAGCGTGTGGCGATCGCACGGGCTTTAGCATCTCAACCAAGAATATTACTTATGGATGAGCCGTTTGGTGCTTTAGATGCCCAAACAAAAGAGAGAATGCAACAATTCCTACTAGAGTTGTGGCAGCGTACGGAAACAACAATTTTAATGATTACTCATGATGTAGAAGAAGCACTTTTTCTTTCGCAGCGTCTCTATGTTATGACTTCTCGCCCTGGCACCATTAAAACTGAAGTAAGTATGGACTTACCAGGCGATCGCACTTATCACTCGAAAAAGCATCCCATCTTTCAGGATCACAAAGAAATGGTGCTTAATTTACTCCGCGATGAGGAATTGCCAGAAGTAGTGCCCTGCTAATTACACAATTTGAGGACTGATATTACCTCATTGCTCTCAGGTAATGAGGATTTTTTTATCTTTGTGGCATTCAGCTAATTGACATTGTTATGTGATTTTATGACATTTTCAGCAAAGTGGCTGACAGATTTGAGCCGTAAGTCTGTCTGTATTAAGGCATGAATGTAGCCTAAAAATTTAATACAGCAATTAGTTACGACTTGTAATGTAGAAAATAAGCAAGGTTATGTAAATACAAACTCTTGATATGCGAAGTTTTTTATGCGATCGCCCAATCAATGAGTAGTTAATATTCCCCTAGAGTAAGGAGATACCATGCAATTTTTAATTATAAGATATCCAAAAATAGCTCGATTGATTTGTCAATTAGTTCCGGCACAATGTCCTTTTGAAAGGACTATTAAATTTGGCAATATTTTTGTACATATTCCACCATTGTGCAAACTTAATCCTTTCTACAATGAGATAGTTCATCTTCGTTTTCTTTGCTTATCTTATTTAGCTGAGGAGTGTGGAGAAGATGTTTCAGTCTATTGTTAATGAGTCAACTTAAATGTCATATCACTTCACTTGTTAAGAAATCAAAGTAGTTTTTCTTCTGCTATTTGTCACTCTAATGGTAAAAAATTAAGAAAAAATATGAAAATCAAAGCACAAATTTATACATCGAGTAATATTACTGATGTGCTGCCTAGTGGCACATGGCAATATCGACTACTCCTAGAAGACAACTGCGTACGTTTAGTGGAAGCCTACAGCGAGCTAGGCTATTGTGATGCTGAGGATAACTTCTTTTGTAGAGAGCAATTGATAGAAATGTTTTTTGGTTCGAGTAGTCAGTTTGACTATTCAATAGCAGAAGCCGAAGAATGCAGTGGCTCTCATCCGATCACAGCAGTTGATTGTGAAACAGAGAAATAACATGATCAACCTTTGTTATTATAAGTATTCCTAATTTATTTTATCCAGCAGCTTTTGCTAATTCTACTTCTCGGCGTCTGGGAACTTCATAAGTCATAAAATCGTACGCCATTTCTGTGTTGGGAAAAATTGCCCGTGCTTCTTGGAGTAAATCTTTTAATTCTATGGCATTGCCTGGAGCATAGCGAGGACTAAAGTGTGTCATAATTAGCGATTTGGCTTGAGCAGCTAAAGCGACTTGTGCTGCCATTGTTGAGGTGGAATGTAAGCGTTGAAAAGCAAGTTCTGCATCCTGATGAGAAAAGGTTGCTTCGTGAATTAAAACATCTGCATCTTGAGCTAGAACTACTGCGTTATCGCAATAGATTGTATCTGTACAATAAGCAATTTTACGCCCGATTTCTGGCAATCCACATAAATCTGTACCATTGATTGTGCGTCCATCAAGAAGTGTGACAGTTTCTCCGCGTTTGAGTTGACCGTAAATTCTTCCTGGAGGAATTGCTAGTGCTTTAGCTTTTTCAACATCAAATCTTCCTGGACGATCTTTTTCGGCAATGCGATAGCCAAAGGTTGTGACACGATGTTCTAAACGTTCGCAAGTGACTGTAAATTCATCGTCCTCATAAACTACACCAGGTTGTACAGTATGTACTTGAATGCTGTAGGCTATGTGAGTAGAAGAATACCGACTACACGCTCGCAAGTATTCGTCTAATTTTGGTGGACCATAAAGATCGATTCTTTTTGTATTACCAGCTAATCCACAAGTGGCTAGAAGCCCCATTAAGCCAAAAATGTGATCTCCATGCAAATGGGTAATAAAAATGCGCGAGAGTTGGCTGATTTTGAGATCGCTGCGTAAAATTTGGTGTTGTGTCCCTTCTCCACAGTCAAATAGCCACATTTCAGCTCTTTGCGGTAAACGCAGCGCCACGCTAGAGACATTACGCGATCGCGTAGGGACACCGGAACTTGTTCCTAAAAATGTAATTTGCACGAAAAATCTGGCAACCTTCTACAGAATGCGACTTCTATTATCTATAGTGGCACGACTAGAGGAGAAAACTAATTTATAGAGTTGATTACTGCAAAAATGCGATCGCTTCGCTTATACTAGTTTATTTGAAATTTCAAAATAACAGATTTCCATTTGATCGCCAAAATAAAATATTTTCAGGATATCAGCATGAGATTTAAATTTTTATCTTTATTATCCGTTCAAGGACGCTTCTGGGGGCTTGCAACCTTGTTTTGGATCGTGCTAGTGGCTCCTGCAAATGCTGCTATGGAAATTAGAGTCGCAATTCAACAAGGTGTTAATCAACTGAAAGTTGGTAGTTCTACAACAGCGACAGTACGCGATTACAGTAGTGGCAAACCTTTAGGTCAACTTGCAGCAATGAATGCATTTTATGCTCAACCTGATCCTGCTGGAATTTCCTTGGCAGAAGTACAATCTTCGGCAGTGTGGGTTGAACCAAGTGAAAAGGGCTATGTTTTTATTGGCGATCGCTGGTATCGAGGAAAAACCTTGTTGCTGCCTGCACAACAAGGAGTCACTGCCGTTAACTATGTTGATTTAGAACAATATCTTTACAGCGTTCTCGGCGGAGAAATGAATGGTAATTGGCACCAAGAAGCCTTAAAAGCCCAAGCTGTTGCAGCGCGTACTTATGCCGTTTACAAGCGAGAAAATGAAAGCAACGGTATTTACGATGTCGTCAATACACAATCATCACAAGTTTATAAAGGTATTGCTAGCGAATCACCTGGTACTCATGCTGCGGTGAATGCTACCGCTGGACAAATTTTGACTCATAATAACAAAGCAATTCTTGCAGCGTTTCATGCGTGTTCTGGCGGTCATACAGAGAACGTTGAAGATGTGTGGTCGCAGCCATTACCATACTTGCGGGGAGTGGCTGGCTATGATGACAACGTTAATGCTTGTCAGTGGGTAAAGACAGTTACTGGAGCAGAGCTTAATCAAAAAATTACAGGAATCGGTACTATCCAAGCTTTAACTCCCGTTTTAAGTCCTTATGGTAGTATCAAAAGCATGAAATTTGTAGGCGATCGCGGTACGCGAGAATTGCGAGGAGATGCTTTACGAACTGCACTCGGTTTAAGAAGTACGCGCTTTACCATCACTGCCGAACCTTTGGGTTTACGCTTTAATGGTCGTGGTTGGGGTCATGGCTTAGGTATGAGTCAATGGGGAGCTTATAATTTAGCGCAACAGGGAGTAAGATACGAGCAAATTCTGTCGCACTACTATCGCGGTGCTAGCATAGCTAAGCTGGAACGTTAATGCTGAGAGGTTACTGAAGCTCTAAAGCGAAATCGTGAAAGGCGATCTCTTCTTGCTACGATCGCTCAAGCCCATCTGCTATCAAGAACAAGTTAAACTGTACGAACGCTCGATCTACATGGCTGAAACATGAAGCAATGCGATCTTCTTAGAGCGGCGGACAGCTTAGAGTAGTAAGCAATATCAGACAGGAAACCGAAGCGATCGTCACAGTCAATTTAAAATCAGCAGTTAAACTCCAAGGATGCAGCAACAATGGTGCAAGCGATCAACTCACGCAATCTTTACGAGCAAGATCTCATGGCATGGTACGAAGATACGATCGCCAAACTCAAATCTGGAAACTTTAGCAATATTGATATCAATAGATTAATTGAGGAGATCGAAGGGTTGGCAGGACGCGATCGCCGTGAGTTCAAAAGCCGTTTAAGAGTATTACTCGCTCATTTGCTCAAGCGCATTTATGTTCACTCTCCTGATGACTATCGAGGTTGGGAAATCACGGTGCGACAGCAGCGCCAGCAACTTCTAGATCTGTTAGAACAATCCCCCAGCCTGCGAAACTATTTTGCCGAAATATTTACCAAATGCTGGAACGATGCATGGACAGAAGTAACAGAAGACTATCCTCAAACTGAGTTTCCTAGCGAATGGATATTCAGCTACGAAATTGACACGCTCCTTAACAAGAAATTTTGGTAGTTTGATTTTAATAATTTGCAGAAGACTGCTTTCTTATGCTCTCTTAGTTAATTAATACTAATCTGTTTTGGTTGTAATTGACTTATTTCGAGTAACGTAACTTCCCAAACTAATCGGGGTTGTACATAAGAGCTTAAGTATTTCTTGGCTTGTTCTAAAGGTGATAAAGGTAAGTTTTGAAGTTCTCCTGCTAAAAACTGCTGCCAATAACAGTATTGTAAGTAATCTAACAACCACAGTTGAGCTTCTGTATCTAAAGTTTTATCAATTTGTCTTGCTAATTCTAAGGCGCTGTGTAGGGATTGTGGAGGATAAGCAACAGCTTTAAGTAATTCAGTAGGAATTGTTTGAAGTTGCTGAGTTCCGGCGATCGCTTCTCCTGGACTTCCTTGGGCGATGGCTAATACAACCGGCGATGTCTGTAAAATCTCTTCATGACCAGTTTGCTGCAAAACTCGTGCCATCTGATCTCGATCGAGGCGATAAAAAGGAATTCGCTGACACCGAGATACCAAGGTTGGTAGTAAAGATTCTACTGCAGGCGCGATTAAAATAATTGTTGCTAACCCTGGTTCTTCTAATGTTTTGAGCAAAGCATTTGCCGCAGCTTCTGCCATTGTTTCTGCTTGTTCAATCACAACAATATTTCTCGGCGCTTCTAGGGGAAAACGACTGAGAAACTGCGATATTTCGCGAATTTGCTCGGTACGGATAATAGGAGGGGCTTTACGCTTAACTCCAGCAGCTGCGGCTTCTAATGCTGTAAGTCGCTGTCCTTGATGTAAATAAGTAGGTTGTACCCACAATACATCTGGGTGATTTCCTAATTGCAAGCGTTGTTTGATTTGCTGCTGCTTGTCTGGTGCAACATTTGTACAGAATATTTGCGCGATAAAGCAGTGTGCTGTTAAGCTACGTCCTACCCCTGGTGGACCAACAAATAAATAAGCTGGAGCAATTCGCTGGCGGTTGACTGCTTGTGTCAGAAACTCAATTGCTGGCGCTTGTCCAATAACGGATGTGAAAAAAGGAGACACGGGGAATAGTGATTAGTGATTATGATGACTTTGTCCTTTTTAAGTTTATAAACTCTGACTTCTGATTTCGGGAAAGCGTTGCAGTAAGATTTGCTGAATTTGTTCTTGAACTTCGGCTTCACTATAACTTGCATCGATTCTGACAATGCGCTGTGGGTTTGCTTGAGCTAATTCTGTGTAGCCTTGTTGGACGCGACGATGAAAGTCTATTTTTTCTTGCTCAATGCGATCGCCGCCGCTTGCACCTTGCTGTTTTCTTGCTAGACTTACAGCGACATCAATATCTAACCAGATAGTTAAATCGCTTTCTAGCCCACCAGTCGCAATATTATTTAACTGTTCAATTAAACTCCGACTGAGACCTCGACCATAACCTTGATAAGCCATCGTAGAATCAACATAGCGATCGCATAAAATCATTGTCCCGTTTCCTAGTTCTGGTTTCAGTAACTCTTCTACATGCTGGGCGCGATCTGCTGCATACAATAATAACTCAGTAGAGTTATAAATCGGCTGTTCGGGTATGTTCAACAACAACTGACGCAGATCCGAACCTAAATGAGTTCCTCCTGGTTCACGGGTAACAATAACGGGTAAAGACGGCTTTAGCCACTGATACGATCGCTGTAACTGTGTTGTTTTGCCACAACCTTCCACGCCTTCAAATACAATTAATCTACCCTTCATACATTGATTTAATTTTTACTCTCTGTAATTTCTACAAAAGTTGCAAAAACATGAAAACCGCAATTGGCAATACCTAAGCGCTAACGGCTAATTACTAACAGATTTAATTCAGCTTTGACCGAAATTAATGGGATACAAGCCGTTAACCTAAGCATGGAGGTCGCCCCCCATGCTCGGCTTCAAAACCGGACGTGAGAGTTTCCGCTCATCCGGCTCCTCTCCAGACTGACCCTTGACATGGGTACTAAGCAGAGTTGAGAGATTACCGTTTCCACCGTGTATCCGGTCGTGGCAGTGACGGTGAATGGCTGTCAAGTTTTCCATCTTGATGTTGCGATGATTTCCATTAATGTGATGAATTTCAATTGCGTCATCCATGTGGAAGTGAAGCCCACATTCAGCAGATTTGCCTTTTTGCCGCTTGATTGCGGTTGAGACTCTTGTGCTGATTCCGGGGTAAGTTCCCCGTCTTTTACTCCAATACGTCCATTTGCCATCGTAGGGGGATGTCGTTCCTTTGACCTTGGTATGACGATGAATGGAGGTTTCAGCATGACGTAGGAGTTTGAGATCTCCGTCGCTGAATTTCCATCCTTCGCTTTCCACTAGCCAATAAATGCCCAGGGGTCGCTTTTCAGCTTTGCCAGGTTTGGGAATCCAAACTCTTCTCACTGCTCGACTCTTGGACTTGAAATCCATTGAACCGATGAGTTTGAAGCGTTGGGCAGGAGTGAGGGATTTGATTCCATCTACTCCGGCGGTTTTCTTTCCCTGGTTATCCTGAGTCACTCGCCTGACTGCCAAGCATTTTGCGTACCAGGACTTCATCAGAAGCCGTTGGAGTCGGTGGACTCGTTTGACATCTCCACTTTGCGAAGCTCGATAAATTCGACGTTGGAGCTTGAAGACTTTCACCTGGGTTTGCTTCCAGGGAATGTCTTTCCATTCATACCTAATCGGGTTTAGCGATTGGCTCATGACATTTGCACTCTACTAATGGACTTCATCGTTCAATCTGTAGTGGTTACGTCTGCGTATCCTTGGCATTACACCAAGGCGTTTGCTTCTTAACCAATCCTGCCTTCTGGGGTATCCGGTTTGACACCTACTCTGGGGTATCGACCTCCACCAGAGAACCGTCAGAAGGTTATCTCGTTCCCAATGTTCGTTTGGCGTTAGGGTTAGGACTCTACTGTTCTCCGGGTTGTTGAGCTTGCGCTCTGGGTGAGTGTTATCCGTAGACGATTCGTATAACCAACAACCATTACCTTTTGGTCAAGCCTGTCAGCCTGATTTGGCTTGTTCCTAGTCACGAAGGGTTAATCGTAGATTCGTATTCCTGCCCATACCTAACTGTGCTAGAAGGGATTTCCGATTAAGGCTATCAGATACCTCCATTCCATCCCGCTTCATCCTTTGAGAGTCAGTCTCTAGATGGGGATGTGCTTTCACCTTGTCACCACAAGGGGTCGGAATTGCACCGACACAAACATTGAGTTGTCAAGGTTCAGTGGAACTTTCGTTCCTGTGGCTCCTTGCCGCTAATCCTCCAATCTATTAGCTAGTATTGGTTTCTAGCGAACGAGTCGCACTAATCCCTCTAGAGCGGCTTTGATTTTTAATGTACTCGATTAGAGTTGCTATCGGTGCGCCTCCCACCGAAACCGCAAAATAACTAGGACTCCAAAGTGCAGCCCTATCGCATGGTTTCTTGAATCCAGCCTGTCCATACCGACGACTCGACACGCCCTTAAGAGCATTCACCATCTTTGATACCGATAGCTTTGGCGGATACTCTATCAGGGCGTGGATATGTTCGCCTTCGCCATTGATTTCCAAAATCTGAAAATCCATCTGTTTTGCGACATGGTGGAATACGTCTTCAATTAGTTTTAACTCTTCTTGTGAAAAGACTTCCTCACGATATTTGGCAACAAGAGGGGTTAGGAGCGAGGGGCGAGGAGCGAGTAAAAAGAAACCAGTGTCAAACGAAAAATCTTAATCTACGATCTTCCCCTAACTCCTCGCTCCTCCTTTTTTGAGTCACTAAAAGGCAATAGAAAGGGCATTAAAGTTAAACCACCAAGATTCAAGAAAAAGGATAATCGTCAAACAGCACGATTTACAAAGGGTGGGTTTAGTATCAAAGGAGAGAAGATTTATTTAGCAAAGATTGGAGAACTTAAACCTATTTGGTCAAGAGTTTTACCGTCTGAGCCTAGCTCTGTAACAGTCATTAAAGACTGTGCAGGACGGTATTTTCTAAGCTTTGTTGTAGAGATTGAACCTATCAATACTGTTGCCAAGAACCAAAGCGTCGGTATCGATCTAGGTATCAAAACTTTTGCCGCAATGAGCAATGGGGAAAAAGTACAAAGTCCTAGCTACTCTACAATAGACCGCAAAATACGTAAACTGCAACGAAAACTAGCACGCTCCTCAAAGGGTTCTAAGCGTAGGAATGTAACTCGCTCGAAAATCGCCAGACTACATAACCAAATTGCTGATACCCGCAAGGACTTTCTACACAAACTGTCTTCTAGAGTAATTCTAGAAAATCAAATTATTGTGTTAGAAGACTTGAATGTATCTGGAATGGTTAAAAATCGACGATTGGCGCGGACGATTAGCTTGCAGGGATGGCGAGAGTTTAGGACTTTGTGCGAAGCGAAATCAGATAAGTTTGGTAGGTCTTTTCAAGTTATCTCAAGATGGGAACCTACAAGTCAAATCTGCTCGGATTGCGGGTATCGATGGGGCAAACTTGATTTATCTGTTCGTTCAATACTTTGCGTGAATTGCAACACCAAGCAAGATAGGGACGAAAACGCTTCCAGAAATATAGAAAAAGGAGCCAGTGCGGTCTTGGCGCTTTGCGTCGAGGAGCAACTGGCGGTCGGCATGGGGCATCGGCACGACTCTAAATGGGCGCAGAGGGATGGTAAGACTACTCCGGTAGCGCAACCCAATGAAGCGTCAAGAATCACCGCACCTTTATGTCGGTGAGTATGTCAATTTAGCAACTAAAATATCTTTTAACCCTTTACCTTTTACAATCCTCGGATATCATATAAGCGACGCGTTTCTCCTGGCGAGGAGTATCTATGGCTCGCTACACTAGCTGGTTTACTGTTGAAGTTCCACCTACACGTTTACAGCAGTTGCTTGCAGAGGTTTTACAATCCTGCAATCTTGATGTTGTATATCATACAAGTGACTACGTAATGGCACAAGAAATTCCTGGACAAACGACGTTTGCCAGGTTAGTAGTTGTAGAAATACTAACTGATAAAACACTGAATACGACAACAGAAACTCGGATTAACGTTGTGGTAAAAAATGAAGAATTGCCATTACAGATGAATAATCATTGTTACCAGATGTTTCAACAAGTAAATCAGGCGATCGCTGACAATCGTCAGTGGCAATTAATAGAAAGTATTTGTAGCTAAATCATAAAACTGATAAAAACTAAGCCCTCAGAACAGAGGGCTTGTCTACTGCGTTTTCGTTGCAATCAGCAAGTTGTAGGTTCTACGAATTAGGTAGCTATTAACTGACAACTGTGTAATATACAAGTGCGATTGAATGTATGAGACGCAATTACACTTGTCGCTAGCATTGTCTAGTCTTCAAATTCAGGCATCATATTTGGACCAATAAGAGTGACATCATACTCATCTAAAGGTCCAGAAGGCATAGTATCTTTACTCAACAAGTAATAAATCGCTCGAACTTGAGGACCAAAAACGATCTCATCTTCATTTTTTAGGTCGTGGGCGGGAATTTTACGACCATTAATCAGCAATCCATTAGCACTAGGTTTCCCCTTAGAATCGCCATCAATAATACGATAGTAAAAGCTGCCATCTTCGCGTGGCAACCTTACCAAGGTAGCATGACGCCGAGAAACAAACTGCGAAAACAAGCGGATATCGCAGCGGGCATCTCTACCAATAGAATACACAGGAGCGTCTAGACTAAATTCTTTACGTCCCTGATCGTCTTCAACAATCAGTATATGGTTCTGATTAAGTTGTAAAGCCATTGAAGCATCGGTTAGTAAAATCACTCAATCAATTATTATCGCTTTAGTTACACGGGCTATTAGTCGCTGCTACAGATGCGCTCTGTACAGATATTGGCTCAGCTTAACTTAGGTTGATTGTACTCGACATTGTGCCTCCTGAGTGAAACTAAGGTAGTCTTTATATTCATCAGCAGAAATTAGTCAGCCTTTGCGACTTAGTAATATAAAGTAACACTAAGAGCATAAATGGTCTGTCTTAACCTTCGCCTCTCACCCCTCAACACCAGTTTGCTCAACGGAGGACATCTCCGCACGAAAAAAGCGGCTTCTCCTCACCCCTGTCTGATGAAACCGCCGCAACAATAAAGAGTTGGTAACGACGCTAATAGAGCTAAATGCCATTAACGCTCCAGCCGCAGCCGGACTAAGAACAAATCCAAAACTAGGTAACAAAGCACCAGCCGCGATTGGAATCCCGAGTGTGTTGTAGGCAAATGCCCAAAACAAGTTTTGGCGAATTTTATTAAAAGTTGCACGACTTAACTCAATTGCGACAACCACATCAGTTAAACAGTCGCGCATGAGGACAATTTCTGCAGCTTCCATCGCGACATCAGTACCTGTTTTCAAAGCTATGCCTATATCTGCTTGTGATAAGGCAGGAGTATCATTAATGCCATCTCCCACCATCGCGACTAGATGATGTTGAGATTGCAATTTAGAAATTGCTGCTGCTTTTCCGTCAGGACGTACATTAGCAAAGATGTGTTGTGACTCTATGCCGAGTTGAAGCGCGATCGCCTCCGCAACTTCTTGTCTATCCCCAGTTAAGATTGCGACTTGCAAACCAATTTGCCGCAAGTTATTTACTGTTGCTTTGGCATCTGCTCTTAAAGTATCGGTGAGGGCAATTAATCCTACGAGCTTGTTGTCTGCTGCCACATAAACAACTGTTTTTCCCTCAGTTGTTAGCGAATGGCTGAGTTGTTGTGCAGTTTCGTCAATCACAACTAAGTGCTGTACAAGCCATTCTTGATTACCCAACAACACCTTAGTATGACCTGCCACTTGCGCAGATACCCCTAAACCTGGTTCCATGTAAAAGTCTTGGGCGGCTAATAGAGACAAATTGTGCTGTTGCGCTGCTTGTTGAATTGCGGTTGCCAGAGGATGCGCATTGCCACTTTCTGCTGCTGCTGCTAATTGGAGAAGACGTTGAGTAGAAAATATTGATTGTTCCTGTTCCAGTGAAATACAGTCACTCACATGCGGCACTCCAGTCGTGAGAGTACCAGTTTTATCAAACACTACGGTAGTAAGTCGATGAACTGTTTCTAAGACCTCACCACCTTTGATTAATAATCCCCGTTCTGCGCCTACTCCTGTACCGACGAGAATTGCTGTTGGTGTAGCAAGTCCTAAAGCACAAGGACACGCCACAACCATGACGGCGATCGCTAGCTTCAAACTAAGTAATAATGGCGATTGCACTATTGCATGGGTAGTATATACCTGATGTAGTGAGTTGTGTCCAAGATTAGCAAGGTGATGAGGTTGTGTCGCAATATCAGACCAAATATGAGTTCCGATAAAATACCAAAACACAAATGTCAATATTGCAGAGGTTAACACTCCGTAGGTAAAGTACCCTGCTACTGTATCTGCTAATTTTTGAACTGGTGCTTTTCGCGTTTGCGCTGCTTCTACCAAAGCAACAATCTGGGCAAGTGTCGTGTTTTTTCCCGTCCGAGTTGCCTGTAACGCAATTGTTCCTGTTTGGTTTATTGTCCCAGCAGCGACCTGATCTCCAGATTGCTTACTAACAGGCATGGCTTCTCCAGTCAACATTGATTCATCAACTGTTGTTCTGCCAGAAACGACTTCACCATCAACGGGAATTTTGTCTCCTGGTAAAACTTGTAACCATTCTCCTACCCGTACGCGATCAGCAGGAATTTCAACACTCTTATATCCTGTAGTTGTTGTCGGATCGGCAATCAATCGGGCAACTTGCGGTTGCATTGCGAGTAATTCGCGAAAAGCTGATGCTGCACGTCCACGGGCTTGTTGCTCTAATGTTCTACCCAACAAGATAAAGCCCAATAGCATCACGGGTTCATCAAAAAAGCAGTCCCAACCTAGTTGTGGAAAAAGAAGTGCTACTAAACTTGCGCTATAAGCCGTTAGCGTTCCTAATCCGACTAAGGTGTTCATGTTGGGTGCGTTGCGTCGCAGACCCTGCCAGCCATTGAGTAAGATCGGGCGTCCTGGTCCAATTAGTGTTGCAGTTGCTAAACCAAAGTGCAGCCAAATGTTGTGTAACATTGGTGGCGCAGGCAAACCCCATTCACTGAAATGCCCCAAGCTAGACAAGATAAGCAGAATGCTAGCAACAATCAACTGTTTAAGCGCTGATTGCATTTCCTGCTGGTGTCGTGATGGTTCGACAACACTATTATCAGGTTCTCCCTGAGCATAACGTGGTTGGGTGGGAAACCCAGCTGCTGTTAAATTCTCAGCAAGTTTTAGTGCATCAACAGCACCTGCGGTACATTCAACAACAGCAACTTCCGTGACCAAATTGACACACGCAGACAGTACACTTTGATTTTGTGTTAACTGATTTTCAACAACCTTGACACAGCCAGCACACTTCATCCCTTGGATATCCAGCGTGATGGTTTCTATCGCTTGAGGTTTGCTATTGGGTAAGGGCTGCGACGACTCGATTTTTGGGACAAGTTGCATACAGAGTTGGCTATCAACACATCACCACTGTAGCGTTTAGGCAAGAGGTAACGGTAATAAAAGTTAGAACTTAGGAAATTCGGAGAAGTTCTACATCAAAAACGAGAGTTGCGTTAGGAGGGATAACTCCACCTGCACCACGCGCACCATAACCGAGTTCGGGAGGAATGATTAATTGACGACGTCCGCCGACTTTCATTGTACTTAGTCCTTCGTCCCAACCTTTAATAACTTGTCCAGCACCGAGTTTGAAGCTAAACGGGCGATTGCGATCGCGCGAACTATCAAATTTACTACCGTTTTCAAGAGTTCCGGTGTAGTGAACTACGACTGTTTGTCCCGCTGTAGGTGTTGCACCGTCGCCTTCTTGGATATCAATGTATTTAAGCCCAGAGGGTGTTGTGACAACGTTTTCGTCAGACATCATGTTGTTATTCGCTAAAGTATCTACGGTATTCGTGTTGCTTGGCGCAACGATTTCTTTGATTGGTTGATTTTGTGTGAGTTTTTCTGCGATCGCAGCAGGTGAATTGCTAAACTGTGTTACTACCAAAACTACAAGGCAAACAATTACGAAACTCAAGCTGATTAGAATTTCTCTCAAAAGTCAGTCCTCCATCAGCAACAATACATACAATAAATTCAGCCACTTTACGTGTTCTAGTTTAGGTCAAAACCAGCCATTAACTTTGAGCTGTCACCTAAACCTGATAGAGAAATTTGAGGGTTTGAGACAATGTCAAGATTTATTAAAGGAAAATCCAATCGAGTAAGTTTGGTTAAACCTGCTACTGAAGCAACTTACTATTGATTGTGTGTTCTATTGCTAAAATTAACTTGAGTTTGAGTGCGATTTCAATATTAATGGTACTACATTCCGCGCCACATCTTATTTTCTAGATCGCGTACTTGGCGCTCTAAGCGATCAATCCGTCCGCGCAACTCATCCATTTCAGCTTGGCGAGGGACACCCAAGTCTTGTAGCATATTACGCATTTGACGCTGCATCTGCTCTTCAACATTACCTTGTTCTGACTTGAGTTGTTGCATCAAGTTGTCGATGAATTCTTTAGCCTGATCTGGGCGAAGTTTGCCGTCTCTTACCAGTTCATCACTTACTTCCCGCAGCTTTTCTGCTACCAATGAGGTTGTGCCTATACCAACCATTAATAGCTGTTTAATCCAGTTGTTGCTTTCCATGCTATCTTGCAGTATCTAATCAATAAAATGAAGTGGAACGTTAAGGTTCAGGGATGAGTTGCTTCAAGAATATAACTTTGATACTAATTTATCGCTCGTCATCAGATTAAAGAAAATTATTTCTCTGACCTTTGACCATCGTTTGCTAAAGCTATGCTTGAAGCGTAAACCCTAAGCGCTTGTAGTTATATTGTGGCAAATTTACAGCTGCGCTTATAGCTACTGCAAGATAGAAAATAGCTAAAATGGTGATTGAGTTCCTTAAGTGTCAAGTAAACCCAGATTTGCGCGAGCACTATTTACAAGTAGATGCAGAAGTTTGGACGAAAGCTTTGGCTAAGTGTCCTGGATTTCTAGGCAAAGAAGTTTGGCTAAATCCAGAAGAAGCATCAGAAGTTGTTTTAGTCATTCGCTGGGCAACAAAAGAAGATTGGAAATCTATTTCTGAAGAGTTGCTTCGTCAGACAGAACAAAAATTTGCGCAACAAATCGGTAGCACTTATCAAATTGTATCTGCTGAGTACCAGGTTTATCAAAAAGGGGTGAGGAGCGAGGGATGAGGGGTGAGGAAGAATAAATCTTTTACTCAAACACTTAAAGCATCTTGAAATACCTGCCAATCATTAGCGATCGCTGTTCCTTGTTGACTATTAACTTTACTACAAGCAATGCCACATTGTCCTCGTTGTCATCAATCGGTTGATGCACAAGCTGTTAGCTGTCCTTTTTGCCGTACACCACTTAAAGCATATGGACATCCAGGAATTCCTTTACACCGTGCTACTGAAGATACTTATTTGTGTGATAGCTGTACCTACCACCTAGACGATACATGTAATTTTCCACAGCGCCCTTTTGCAAAAGAGTGTACGCTTTACCAAGATGTGACACAAGCTCAATTGAAAGCATCACAGCAACAGTATAAAAGAAGCTTTGGTGCTCATTTCCGTAGCTGGCTTAAACAATACCAATTTTGGCTATTGATTCTCGGTTTACTCTTGCTGAGTTTTTTGATTGCCTTGTAAATTAGGATGAGGTAATAGGTCAAAATTCAAAACTAATTATTAGCCACTAGTAACTAACCACTTACCCCTCGTTATGATTTCCCGAATCTTTTGTGCGGTTGCAGGTGCGAGTAAAACTCCATTGCGGTAGTGTCCAGTCGCAAACAGAATATTGCTAAGATTATGCAATTCAATCACTGGTGCTGGGCGTCCTTCAGGGCGCGGACGTAAACCTGACCAAGTACGGATAATTTTAGCTTCGGCTAAAGCAGGACAAAATGCGATCGCTTGCTGTCTTACTTGCTCTAATTGGTCAGGATCTGCAATGAGTTCATCTGTAGGAAATTCTACAGTAGCACCAATCCAATAATCTATGATTGGCTGACTACCCATACAAGGTACGATGTGAACGTCATCTCCTGTAATGACAGGTTGAAATTTTGGATCGCCTAGAGGTTGATTGACCTGCAAATGAATTGCTTGACCGAGTACAGGTTTAATCTCTACCACTGGTGTTGGGTGTGTTAGAGGCGAAGTTGAAGATGATATGGCAATTTTGGTCAGAGAGACATTTGTATGTTGTATAGATTGTAACTGTGTCGAACCTGTGCCAGCAGCAATAATTAGCCAATCAACATTTTGAATTCCATCTAAGATAGCTGCGTGTGGTGTATTCGTAGTATCGATGTAGAAATACATCTGCTGATCTGAAGCATCGAAATGATAACCAGCGGCTTTAACACCAAAATGAAATTGAACTCCTTGACGTTGTGCGGCTTCTACCAAAGCTAGAGTAAGAGATATAGGATCAACTTGGCGATCTTGTGGTGAATAAATTGCTGCTACAATCTTTTCACAGTTAAGCTGCGGACATTGCACTTGTAAGTGCGTAGCGTTCCAAATTTCTATTTGCCATCCTTGTGCTGCACGAACTGCGGCTAACTTTTCCCAACCTGCCACATCTTCCTGAAAACACAGCATCAAAATTCCCTGTCGATTAAAGGGAATCCGGCGCATAGTCAGCGCTTCTAGTTCTGGAATGAGTGTTTCGTATCGTTGGAGACTCGCAGAACGCATCTGCCATGCATTCCCCTTGATTTTGTGGCTAATTGCTCCCATCAATACACCCAGCGCCGCACCTGTTGCTGCTTGGGCTGGTGGCTGTTGATCGACAACTGTAACTTCAAGTCCAGATAAACTGAGTTCGTAAGCGATCGCTGCTCCAACGACACCGCACCCAACAATCAATACATGACTCATGACAATCGGAAAGAACTTGCGAGATGGAGGAGACGAGGAGTCGTGAAGTGTTGAGTGTTAAGTTATGAGAGTTATGAATGTTGAGTTATGAGTTATGAGTTTAAGAGAAGTTTTGAAATTTCTTTTAATTAATTCAAAACTCACGCATAATGCCATCCGGCACTTTTGTGCGCGAACACAACTCAAAACTAATCACTAATCACTTTTTCACTCACTCCTCGCGCCTAGTTAATTACGCTTCATTTTCTTGTTGTAAAACCGTCTGTTTAGGAATTAGCTGCAAAAAGCCATCAATATCTGCTAAAGCTTCTCGGTAATTGAGCGTCGCTTTTTGATAATCTGCGGCTTCTGCGGCTTGTTCTATTTTGACTAAATTGTCAAACAGACTCCGCGTTACTTCCCGTGCTTGTGATTGGTCTTGGGGAAGCAGATTGCGAGTGACATAAGTCATCTTAAGTCGCATTTCTCCTCCAGGACCGTGAATGAAGTTACTCACATCGATCCAATCACGTCGTTTAATCAACGTAATGAGTTCATTATCTAGGCGATCGCGTAAAGCAACAATGTCGGGAACATATTGCTGAATTTGCTCTACTTGCGCTGCGGTATAAGTTGGAGGTGCTTTTGCAACGCTGGGACTACTACAACTAACTAGAAACGTTGTCACGATAACTAAAATCAATGACAGAATTGACCGATAACGCGCCATAATCTGACTATATTTTTGTCTGCTGATGAACAGTGTCATTTTAGATCGCTGGTGGCAACAATCAATTGCTATTGTCTTGCTCAAATGAATTTTTAGTCTCCTACTAGAAGAGGTATGTTCACAAAGCGCGATGAGATTGTCATCATTTACTTTAGTTTTAGTAAAAATACTTAGAATTAAAGTCGCATTCCAATTTAGCCATTAGTCACTTAAGAGTCAGCAATTGCTAAATTGATAAAGTATTGTTAAGCTGGAAAATTAATAGAGTAAGCTTTCTAGCAGCGGTTTTCTGTCGTCCTTTTCACTACACTAGACTCAAAATCCAGGAGAGTTCCCGCGTGAACGCAGCTGAGCAAGCAACTAATTTGGAACTTACTAGTAAAATTGCGACAGTCGTCAATCTTTTTAAGTCAGAGTTTCCTGACGTGAGAGCAGATCTCAAGCCGTGGACTAATGATCCAGATACTAGAGAGTTAGTCGATCCTGATTCTATCGATATTGGCTTTCATTTTCCTGGTGTAAGTCGATCGTTGCAAAGTCGTAGTATCTTGATTCAGATCCGCTTTTATCAAGACCCTTTAAATGGCGATCGCACTTGTATTGGTGTAGAAGCTGCAGGTTTTAATCATTGTGGTAAGCAGTGGCGTCTTTCTACCGTAGAAAACTGGAGTTTTGTTGGTGCAGTTCAACCTTCCCCCGAAGCGGGAGAAAAGTTAAAATCATTTTGTCGCCAACTTATGCAAGTGTTTAATCAGCCAACTGCATAAAAACTGGTTTTGGGTTGGTAATTGCTAGTAGTACAGAATCAAGCAATTCCCAGAACAGTAGGTCTAAGAGAGTGTCCTGCGATCTTGCTTAACTACTTACAGTTTGAGTACCACACTCGCTACAGTAAGGTGAATTATAGGTGTTTTGGCGTTTACCAAATAAGGTATAGCGATGATCGCGGACTTGGTCGTAAATGCGATCGCCTACCCATTTCACTCCAGGTAGTCCTCGATAAGCTTCTACAAACAAATTACCCATTGGTAGTACGCGCCCAATTTCTTCAATTGCTGCTGTACCTTGCCAACGACGCTCAGGGGCATCAGCATCAAGTAAAATTACACCTAGCTCACAATCTTGCGGTGTAATACCCCAAGGTGCAAGCATTACTTGATCTTGCATGGGTATGTAACGAAACATCTGTCCTTTGTCAAAGCCTTCTAGTAGTTGAACAAAAGTTACGCAAAGATTGCAATTGCCATCGTAGATAACGTAGTAATTCATGAAACCAGTTTTCTAATGCTGAGTTTATATTTCTATTTTTAAGCTTATTTACCTTGCCTTGTAAATCTTTCTTTAGGTTACTTGTAACTCTTTCACTAAGATTTAAATTTTGAGTTGAGCAAATTTAGATTTCATATCTTACAATTTAAAACTTTGAAGTTCAAACTTGACTTGTACAAATATTTTATTGTAGTTATTAGCAATTGCAAGATAAGTAGCTACATTTACACAAATAAAAATTGGACTTTCTTACAGGACAAAATAACTCCTATCTTTCATCCATTAATAATATATATCTTATGATATCTACACTGTATACTAGTTTTGTTTATATTAAAAATATCTGGTTATGGCGAAAATAAACGTAACTTAAAGGCTGTTGGTTAGTAGAGTAATAATTAACTATTAACCAGTATAAAATGTGCGCTCAATAATTATACTCACTTAATGATAGATGATAGCTTTACTTGGGTATATCAGGGTTTTGTATTTTATAAAACTGCCGCAGTTAAAAAATATTATATAAAAATGACTGTTTGAATAATTTCTTAAAAGTAACTCACTTACTTTTAAGTACGTACTTACTATTTTTATTTTTCTGTTTTAATATAGTAATAGAAAGTAATGAGTAATAATTCTATTTTAATAAGTCGTTAAGTCTTATTTATCAAAGTACTAAAGTAAATCAACTGATATTACCAACAGCATTGAGAATAAAGTTTAGGAGGTAGAAGTATGACACAAAACACAACAACCAATATCATTCATGATAGAAATGCTCGTGGTCGTACTCGGATGGGTTGGTTAGATAGTCAGCATACCTTTTCCTTTGGAAGTTTTTACGATCCGGAACGGATGGGATTTCGTTCTCTACGAGTCATTAATATGGACGCGATGATGCTGTTACAATTCACCAAGATGTTGATTTGTATACCTCTGTCCTAGAAAGAGGTGATGCTTTGCATTATCACCTTAACCCAAATCGATACGCTTGGTTACAGGTTGCGCAAGGAGTTGTATCTCTCAACGATCAAGAACTTCGTTTAGTACTGATATTGGTGCAGAAATTCTGTTGTTTGATCTTGCATAATCTCAGGAAATGTGAACCTAGAAAATTATGTTTTGGGGTGAGTTATCCCTCACCCCGTTCAATATTTATGAGGTAATAAAATGCCAGCGATCGCCAAAAAAAATGATTTAATCACAGTAATAATTATCTTTGTAGTTGAGCCAGAACAGCAGCAAAAACTAATTGATACTATCATTGAGTTTATTGATAATGCAGTCAAGTATCAACCAGGTTTTGTTTCAGCCAGTCTTCATAAAAGCTTAGATGGCATACGTGTGATGAATTATGCTCAATGGCAAAGTCTTGAAGAATATTACACTTTCCTTGATAATTCAGAAGTACAAGCACAAGGGAAAAAACTAGCTAATTTTAACCCACCAGATTTGCACATTTTTGAAGTTGTTGATTCGCAACCAGAAAATGCCCCACTCGAAATTAATCGAGGTGATTTAATTCATCTTGCTGAGTTTCGCGTGAAACCAGAAAACCAGCAGCGCCTTGTGGAATTAGAAAAGGAATACGTAGGTGTAGCATTACAAAATCCAGGGCTGATCTCTGCTAACTTTCACCGTTCGCTTGATGGTACGCGTATAATGAACTATGGTCAGTGGCGTAGCTGGGAAAATTTTGAATTATTGCTACAAGATCCAAAATACAAACCTTTGAGCGAATATTGGCAAGGTTTAGCTGAAAACGAGTTTCATTTATATGAGGTAGTATTTACTAAATCTACTACCAATTAATAAAAATCACTTTGTTCATCAAAGCTAAGAAATTATGAAAGTAACCTCAGCCTATACTAGACTCCTTGTTACCGATCTTAAAGCTTGCTTACTCTTCTATAAAGATGTTATGGAATTTCCAGTTAATATAGAAGATGAAAAAAGTGGTTATGCAGAGTTTCAAGTTGGTGGAATGAAACTCAGTTTATTTAGACAACAAGAAATGGCAGAAATTATTAGAACTACGGACAAACCAACTGAAGCAGAATGTCAAGATAAAGTAGCTTTGATTTTTACTGTGCATGATGTAGACCAAGAATATCACCGTTTATTGCATAAAAACATTAATTTTGTTACAGAACCTATGAATAACACAGATTATAGAATTAAAACAGTATATTTCCGAGATCCTGACGGTAATTTGATTGGATTGTATCAGTTTTTAGATTAGAATGTCTCTCTGATTTGCTCAAAGTAATAGTAGAAAACTAAAGTTGTGATGATATGAGTACATCGAACGAGTAATTCAGCATTAAAGAAATAGGTAACGATCGCATTAAAGCTTTAAGTGATAGAGTTTTTGCGATCGTGCTTACTTGTATTTTTTATTCGACATGAAGTTTTATTCTCTACATTTTGATTTCGATACTGTACATTAGACTTCTTGCGAAAGTACTTAAACTGTCATGTTGAGCCAAGCGAAACATCTCGCGAGATTCTGCGCTACATTACATTCCGCTGGGAATGATATTCATCATTGTTCGACTTTTCTCAAAATTTGTAGATTTGAACGAGCAGTAATGGCAGCGGAAAGATAAAAGCTGGGATAAATTGAGTATACTGATGGGGTGACAGGGAGCTAGAATAAAGGCTGGATTTGGTCTATAGCTTTCAAACCACGCTGATAATAGAGTTGCTTGTTGCGATTAATACGCATCCATTGACCTACCCAGTGAATACATAACTG